>JAQGKG010000255.1 GCA_028290245.1 Devosia sp.
AAGGCATCAATCTTAAGCACGGCATTTACCGCGCTTAGTCTTAAGGCCGGGTTTGCCAGGATGGTTAATGTTGTTCTATCACGGCGCCAATGTGGCGGGAATCCGGGCTTTTTCGTGATGATGCAGATCAGCCACAGCGCGCCGCGCGATCACGTTAAGGTTAAGCTCCGACCCGACCCGCAGGGGAAATTCACGCCAGTGGCGTGAATTTAGGGTCGGAGGCCATGAGCGCTATGCGCGAATGCGGTTGGCTGATTGTTATCTATCCTCGACCGGTTTAGTGGCCTCATCAACCGAACCTCGGCTCCCTCTCCCCTGAGGGGACAGGTGGAATAGTCTAAGCCCGCAGGCCCGACCAAGCCGGGTCGGACGCATAACTTTCAGTCGGGATGGTCAACAGGTTGCGGCCCCAGATGTCGACACTCATCAGCTTGGGGCCGTCATTGCCGCCCGGATCCTGGAAGAACATGATGACGCGGCCGTTCGGTGCCCACGTCGGGCCTTCGGCATGGAAGCTGGTGTAGAGCATGCGCTCACCGCTGCCGTCAGGGTTCATGACGCCGATGTTGAACTGGCCACCGGATGCACGCGTGAAGGCGATCATATCCCCCGTGGGTGACCAGACCGGCGTCGAATAGCTACCCTGGCCAAAGCTGATGCGCTGGGCGTTACCGCCGCCCGAACCCATCATATAGATCTGCGGCGAGCCGCCACGATCGCTTTCGAACACGATGCGGCTGCCATCGGGCGAGAACGACGGACCGGTATCGATCGCCGCGCCTGTGGTAAGCTGTGCCGGCGTTCCGCCACCAGTGCCCACCGAGTAAATATTGGTCGCGCCGCTCTGCTCGACGGAGAACACAACCGTGCCGCCGTCGGGCGAAAAACGAGGCGCGAAGGTCATGGCGCCGACGTTGGCAAGGCGCTGCTGCTGGCCGGTCGAAAGCTGCAACAGGTAGACCTGCGGATTGCCATCGGCAAAGTTCATGTACACCACCATGTCGCCGTTAGGCGAAAAGCGCGGTGTTAGCGCCATGGTCGAACCGTCGGTCAAATACTGCGCATTGGCACCGTCTTGATCCATGATGGCGAGACGACGCACGCGATTGGCCTTGGGACCGCTTTCGGCGGTGTAGATGACGCGGGTATCGAAATAGCCCGTGCCGCCGGCCAGCGACGCATAGATGGCGTCCGAAATAATGTGGCCAACACGGCGCGAGGAGCCTGGATCGGTATTGTAGCTCTGCCCGACCACCTGAGCACCCTGGCGCGTATCCCAGACGCGGACCGACGACGAAATCGTACCGCCACGCTCGACGCCGCCCATCACCAGCGCATCGACGTTGGCGGTGCGCCAGGTGTTGAAATCGGGCGTCCCATTGGGGTCACCGACCTGGATTGGCAGTGACGCCGGCTCCAGCGGCAGGAACAGGCCCGACCGGCGCAGGTTGTTGCGCACAATGTCCGCGATTTCCTTGCCGAAAGCCGGGTCGGACGAGGCAAAATCTGGAATGGCAATCGGCAGCGGCTGGAAATTGGCGCCTTCCACCGTGATGTTAAGCTGGGCGTTGGCCCGCGATGCAGCAGCAAGGGCCAGCCCACCGGCAAGGCCGAGCTTAAGGGCGTTGCGCCGTGTGACAAAAGTCATTTCAATCTCCATTCTGCCATTCGCTCGCCATTCTGGCCGAGGAAGGCGTTTTCAATAAGTCACGGACGCAACGTGACGTTGATATTTTGCCATTGATCATAGCTGGCCGCCGACAACATACTATAGGGACCACAGCCCGCGACGGCGCTGACGGCCTTTTGGGCCACCGTGATAGCCTCAACTTGCTGGCTGACCGAAACGATCCGTGGCACGTCGGCCAAACTGCCGTCCTGGTTGAGCCGCATGTTGACGACCACTTCCACGCCGCTGGTCTGCTCGTTGGGTAGCAGGTTCCAGCATTGCTTGATCTTGGCAACCAGCGCGCCGATTTCCGTCGTGCTGAGGGTGGCCGAAGTGCCGGCCGTATCACCCAAAGTGGGAGAGCCGCCCTGCCCCGTCGTGGCGCCAGTCGTGCTGTCCCGGTTGATGATCGCATTGATATCGTCGGCCAGCGACGCATCGAGCTGCGGCGTCGGCTGGGGCCGCGTCGTGGGCGCTGGTGTCGGAGATGGCGTAGGTTGCTGGGCCGCAGCCGCCTGACGCTTGCGCTCCTCTTCCTCACGCTTCTTGCGCTCGGCTTCGGCCGCGGCAAATTTCTGGCGTAGCTGTGTCAGATTACTTGGGCGCGATGCTGGCACTGGCGCAGCGACCGTCGGCTCAACCGGCTCAGGCGTAGGTTCTGGCGTCGGCGCTGGGGTGGGCACTGGCGTCGGTGTCGGTTCTGGTGTCGATGCTGGAGCAGGCGTGGGTGTTGGCGCTGGCGTCGGCTCGGGAGCCGGCTCAGGTTCGGGGGCGGGTTCCGGCGCGGGTGTCGGAGCAGGCGTCGGCCGAGCAACCGGCGTCGGCGCGACAAGGGGCTCAGGTTCCGGGATGGGCTCAGGCGCAGGCTCTGGTTCAGGCTCGACGACCGGCTCGGGTTGTGGCTCTGGAATGGCTTCCGGCTCGGGCGCCGCATTGGTGACCGGCGCTGGCGTTACGACATCGGCCGTTGACGGCGTCGGCTGGTCCGTTTCGGTATTGCCGGTCGGCCGCGCGATCTCGGCAGGCTGGTCGTCCTCGACGATCGAAGGCGTGTCGGTTTCCACAACCTCGCTGTCGAGTTGGCCCGCACGCAGGCTGGCAACGTCGCTGATCGGCACCAAATCGACCGAGATAGACTCAACGACAGGCGCCAGCGGCTCGGCAAACCCCAGATTAATGAGGCCGATTGTCAAAATCGCGATGTGGGCAACGATCGAGACGGTTACGCCGGTACGCATCGGTGTGGACTATTGTTCCGGCTGCGTGATGAGGCCGATTTTCGTATAGCCCCCGGCCGACAGCAGCCCCATGACGCGCATGACGGCACCATAATTGGCACTGGTATCGCCGCGCAGGAATATGCGGTCCTCGGCACCATTGACGCCGCGTGCGGTCAATTCTGCGGTCAGTTGCGCCTCGCTGACCGGGTCTTCGTCGATAAAGATCGCGCCATCCGGCGTGACACCGACTGTGATCGGGTCGGCCTGGTTAGGCAGCGCCGCAGCGGCAGAGCTTGGCAGATCGAGCGGCACGCCGGCGGTCATCATCGGCGCGGCCACCATGAAGATGATCAGCAGCACCAACATCACGTCCACCATGGGCGTGATGTTGATTTCGCTCATCACTGCTTTTTTGCGGCCACGACGACGGCGTCCGCCGCCACCGCCGCCTGATGCAACACCCATGCCCATATCAGTGGCTCCGGGCTTCGAGCTGGCGGCTCAGGATGGTCGAGAACTCGTCGGCAAAGCCTTCGAGACGCCCGACCAGTTTGCCAGCATCGGCGCTCAGCTTGTTATAAGCGATAACCGCGGGAATAGCCGCGACCAGGCCGATGGCCGTGGCAAACAGCGCCTCGGCGATCGGGCCGGCCACCACGGCAAGGCTGGTATTGGACGAGGCGGCAATAGCGGTAAAGGCGTTCATGATGCCCCACACCGTACCGAATAGGCCGATGAACGGGCCGGCCGAACCGACGGTAGCGAGGAAGCCCAGGCGCTTTTCAAGCTGTTCGCTCTCGCGCGAAATGGCCACATCCAGCACCTTGTCGAGGCGCTGCTGCATGCCAGCAAAGCTCGATGCATTCTGCTCGTGGCTGCGCTTCCATTCCTTCATGGCGGCGACAAACACTGCGCCGAGACCGCCCGAAGGCTTTTCGGCCTGCTGCTGATACAGCTCTTCCAGTGACTGGCCGGACCAGAAGGTGCGCTCGAACTTGTTCATCTCGCTGGTCGCCCGGCGATAGGTGATGGACTTGTCGATAATGATGGCCCAGCACCAGATCGAGGCGCCCAACAGGCCCAGCATGACCGTCTTGACGATCCAGTCAGCGGCCCAGAACAGGCCCCAGATGGACAAGTCGGCATGAGGGGCGGCTGCCACCGCAGCATCCATGGCTTCCATGTAGTGATCCTTTTCGGCCCGGTTCTGCACCCGACCCACGATCAGGCGATGGGGTCGAAATCTGTCAAAATTAAGAGAAATGCCCGGCTGACCGGCCCTTTGAGGACCGGCTGACAGACAGTTGTTCGCTTTGCCGCAATTATGGTCAAGGAGAGGTTAACAAAGAGAGTCGGCGGCGTGAGGCGGATGAGAACCAGCCATGCGTGGCACGGCGCTCTCCATAAGGCGCGACCGCACCGTCATCACTCCAGCTTGAACCGCTCCAAAATGATCTTGGGCATCCGTGCCGGCCCGCCGCTAGTCTTGATGGCAACCACGATAACTGTAGCCCGTGTCAGCACTGTGTCGCCGCGGAGGATGGTCTGATCGAGGGTTAGCCGGGCACCGGAGATCGCCGCAACGACCGTCTTCACCGTGAGCAAATCGTCTATATGCGCCGCGCCATCGTAGAAGATTTCCATCGAGCGCACGGCAAAGGCAATGCCCTGCTCCGCCAGCTCGGAATGATGGATGCCTTCGTCACGCAGGAATTCAGTGCGTCCGCGCTCAAAGAATTTCAGGTATGCCGCGTGATAGACGTTCCCCGAAAAGTCGGTGTCCTCATAATAGATGCGGACTGGGAAATGATGCTCGGTCATGCCCGACCTCCAAGCTCGAGCAACACGATCTCGGGCTTCGTGGCAAAGCGGATCGGCCAGCCGGAATACCCGAGGCCTGAGCTGACCACCAGATGACGACCGTGCTCGACGATATGGCCATAGACATAGCGGCTGCGAAATTTTGACGGCACCACCGGAGTTCGGCCGAACAGCTTGATCTGCCCGCCATGGGTGTGGCCGGACAGCGTCAACGCCACCCGGGCGGGCACGTCCGGGAAAATATCGGGTTCATGCGCCATCAGCAGGACCGGCTCATCGCTAGTGACCTGCTCAAGCGTGGCGGCAAGATCATCGAGGCCCAGATCGGGATCATGATAGGACTGACCGTGTTTGTGGAACGCCCGCTGCGAGGCCAAGCCCGCCAACCAGAACCCGCGGCCTTCAAAAGCCATCCGCACCGCTCTGTTGATATAGACGGGAATCCCCGCATCGCGCAGCGCACGCTCAGCCAGTACGGGCCCCTGGCTCACATCGGCGCGTGAATGGTCGTCATAGTCATGATTGCCCAGCACGGCATGAACACCCAGCGGCGCCGACATTGTAGCAAGTGCGCCAGCCCATTCATCCGGCGCCAGTTCGCGGCTGAAGCGCGGTCCGCTGACATAATCGCCGAGCAGCAGCACGATATCGGGCTTAAGTGCATTTGCCTGCTCGCAGATGGCGCGGATCGCTGCTGCATCCATGAACGGGTGGCAGGCGTGGAAATCGCTGAGCACGACGACCCGCAAAGCCATATCACGAGGCCAGCCCGGCAATTCGGGCGCGTAGCGCGTAACCGCGATCATGGCTTACGGCTCACGAGCGATCCTCATGGAAGATCACATGCGCTGGAGTACCTGAAAGTGTCCGCAGACCGTCCTGCAGCCAAGGCGGCAACAGGCGCGCATCGCTCAAGGCCGGCCCCTCGAGTGGCAACCACGAAAACTGCAGTAGGTGCCCCTCATCCTCGCGCACAAGGAACGGCTGGTCGCCGCCCGGACGCACGTCTTCCGGCAATTCGATAGCATAGATGAAACCCATCTCATGAAAGCGGTCACCGGCGCGACCATAGAAACTTTCCGAGGTGAACAGCAGCGGTCCGACCGCCACATCCATCACCAGTTCTTCAGCCATCTCGCGGACCAGCGCCACGTCGCTTGGTTCGCCCATTTCAACGCGCCCACCCGGCAGCATGCAATAATCGTCGTCGTCCTCACGGCACACCAGCACATGCCCGTCGCGAATGGCCGCGCCTGCCACACGATAGTTGAAGCGTGTGCCGCCGACGGGAAAGCTCAGGATTATACGCTCAGTCACTCTCGGGCTCCTCGAACAGGCTCGCCTGCAGGCCCACAAATCCTTGCGGCACCACGCGGCCCAGATGCTGGAACGCCCCACCTGTTAACATCCGCCCACGCGGCGTGCGCTGGATAAAGCCCTGCTGGATCAGATAGGGCTCGACGATTTCCTCGATCGCATCGCGCGGCTCGCTCAGCGCCGCAGCAATAGTCTCGATGCCCACCGGCCCACCATTATAAAAATCGGCGATGGTGGTGAGATAGCGCCGATCCAACTGATCGAGCCCGCGTGCATCGACATCCAGCCGCAACAGAGCTTTGTCGGCAATGGCACGCGTAATCTCGCCGGCATTCTCCACCAGCGCAAAATCAGTGACACGTCGCAGCAGCCGTCCGGCAATGCGCGGCGTACCACGCGAGCGACGCGCGATCTCCATTGCCCCATCTGGCGCCATCGGCATGCCGAGCAGCCGCGCCCCGCGCTGTACGATCAGCACCAACTCTTCGGGCGTGTAGAAATTCAACCGCACGGGAATGCCAAAACGATCACGCAGCGGCGTCGTCAGCAGGCCCGCGCGCGTGGTGGCGCCGACCAGCGTGAACCGCGCCAGATCGATCCGCACCGAGCGCGCAGCAGGACCTTCGCCGATGATCAGGTCGAGCTGGAAATCCTCCATCGCCGGATACAGCACTTCCTCGATCGCCGGATTGAGCCGGTGAATCTCGTCGATGAACAGCACGTCTCGATCTTCGAGATTGGTCAGCAAAGCGGCCAAATCGCCCGCCTTGGCAATCACCGGGCCGGACGTGGCGCGGAAACCTACGCCCAACTCGCGCGAAATAATCTGCGCCAAGGTGGTCTTGCCCAGACCCGGCGGGCCAACGAACAGCACATGGTCCAACGCCGCGCCGCGCTGCTTGGCAGCCTTGATGAAAACCTCAAGATTAGCCCGCGCCGCCGCCTGCCCAACGAATTCGGAAAACCCCGAAGGCCGCATCGAAACATCAAGCGGCTCATCGCGCCCAGCGACAGGAGATGTCAGATCAGTCACGCGAGCAGTTCCATTCCGGGTATATGTTTCGCGGCTGGCCTGTCGAAGGTAACCACTCGCGAACAACCAACGCCAACCGCCGTCAGTGCAATAATTGCGTCAGCTATATCGGCTTTCGGATGGCGAGCCATATGCATTGCTGAGACAACCAGATCCTCCCGCTCCACCACAATGGCCGGACTACTAGTCAGCACTTCGATCATTTCCAACACGTTTGACTTCGGTACCTCGTAGAACTTGCGCAGCACCCAGACCAGTTCGGCGATGACCAAAAGGCCGACAAAGGCGGGATCATCTGCACTGCGTTCACTCATGAACGTCTTAGCCGCTAGGGTTTGCGGTTTCTCATCACCAACAAAAAACCGCACCAGCACATTCGTATCGACGCCAATCATCGCGCCGTCTTGCGTAGGAATTTCTCGGACACCGCTTCACCGATCGCGTCATTCATTTGCTCGATAGTGGCAGTTCGCCCATTGGAGACGGGCCCTAGGAACCCTGCATAATCAGCGATATTGCGGGTTTTGGCCGTCACCTTCAAAACCCCATTTTCGAAAACCCAATCCAGCTTTGTGCCGTCGGTAATTCCGACAGCATCTCGCACGGCCTTTGGGATGGTCGTCTGGCCCTTGCTGGTGGCCACCGACGAACCAGAAAACTTTGCATGTTTGTTCATTACAAAATCCACTTCCTTACTTATGCACAATAGTAAGGAATATCGCCGAAAACAATGCTAACTGCTCAACTCCCTGAGCCCCAGCCGGATCAGCTTCTCCGTCGGCGCATCATCTCCCTCCCGCGCCACAATACGTGCCAGAGCAGCCGAGGCCTGGGCGCTGGAATAGCCGAGGTTGGTCAGGGCGGACACCGCATCGGTAATGGCGGTTGGAGCGATGCCGTCGCCCAAAGCTGCTTGCAGACCAAGCGTGCCGGCATCGATTCCCGGCCCAGTCGGCACCTTGCCTTTGAGTTCAGTAACCAACCGAACCGCCAGCTTGGGACCAACGCCGTTGGCCCGACCGACCATTGCCTTGTCTTGCAAGGCTATGGCGCTGGAAAGCTCAGCCGGCGACAGAACCGACAGGATCGATAGCGCCACGCGTGCTCCGACGCCCTGCACGGTCGACAACAGGTTGAACCAACCCTTCTCGCCCTCGCTGGAAAAGCCGTAGAGGCGGATCATGTCCTCGCGCACGATTGTCTCGATGAAGATCACGGTCGCTTCGCCAACGCGCGGCAAGGCCTGCAGCGTACGCGACGAACAAAATGCCTCGTAGCAGACGCCGCCGCAGTCGATCAGCACATGGTCGTCGCCAAAGCTGTCCACCAGCCCCTTGAGCTTGCCGATCATGCCAAGGCCTTCAGGCGCTGGGTAGCGACGCGGTGATGGGCATGGCAAATGGCGATAGCCAACGCATCGGCCGCGTCGGCGCCTTTGAAGTCGGCCGCCGGCATCAATGTTTTGACCATCAAGGCGACCTGTCCCTTGTCTGCGTGGCCGGTTCCGACCACGGATTTCTTGACCAAATTGGCCGCGTATTCCGCCACCGGTAAGCCACGCGCCGCTGGCGTCAGCAGCGCCACGCCGCGCGCCTGACCCAGGATCAGCGCCGAGCGCACGCCCGCATTGACGAAGGTTTCCTCCACCGCGGCCTCGTGCGGCGCAAAGCGATCCAGCACTTCGCCCAGCCCTGCGAACAGGATCGCCAGGCGCTCAGCCAGCGAACCATCGGTGGGCGGCGTTACGGTGCCGGCTCCGATAAAGGTCAGCCGATTGCCTTGGGTCTCGATAACCCCCCAGCCGCAGCGGCGCAGGCCCGGATCGATGCCAATGATTCTCGTTGCAACGTTCATGTGCTCATCCTTATCGAAGCGCAGCCACACTACCAAGGCCGATGTGAACAAACAGGCAACAACTACGTAGGATAAATGCCTGTCGATAAAGTTTTAGCCTCTCCGCAAACGCCTTCTTCAGGTCCTGACCCCTACGTTCGGCCCGGGAATGCAGGGGCGGTCATGACATTTAATTACCGGGAATCTGGGACCGCCGCTGCTTATTCCAGCTCCGGCACGAGCCCTGCGTGGCGAACATTATCGCGTCGGTATGGATCAATAAACCATAGTTTTGTACGACCTGTCCGGAGACTGCAACTGCATCGCGTACCGACGGGTTTATCCGCAGTCTGCAGTACCGCGGGCCGGGAAAAACGTGTCAGGCCAGCAGTATGGCCACAACTGACGAGACCGGCAAAACGGCCTGCTCGACCCGATCCGCGCGTATCCTGCACTCTGGATACGCAAGACCTGGCCCCCGCGAGAACCGCCCAATGATGCCTTCCAAGACTATGACCGCCCTGCAAAGCTGGTCCAGCGTTGGGCGCTGGACAGTCTACGGGACTTTGGTCTGCATCCTCGTGTCGGTGGCATTCAATGCGGTATTCTTTGGCGATCTTGGCGACCATGCTCTGCGCCGCTCGCTAATTAGCGCTACGATACTGCCGATCCTGCTGGGCGTGCCATTCTTCGTCTATACTGGCGTGCGCGTGCGCGGCCTCACCATTACCAACCTGCGGCTAGGCCTTGTGGCGCGCACCGACAGCCTCACCTCTTGCCTCAACCGAGGCGCCTTCACCGCCAAGGTCTCGACCCAGCTGGCGCGTCGACCGCGCGGGGCCCTGCTGATGATCGACGCCGACAATTTCAAGTCGATCAATGACGTCTATGGCCATGATGCCGGCGACGAGGCCCTGACCATAATTGCCCGCGCCATTCGAACCATCCTGCGGGCCGGCGATCTGGTCGGCCGCATGGGCGGCGAGGAATTCGGCGTCTATCTACCGGAGGTGGATCAGAAATCCGCCGAGGCCATAGCCGAGCGCATCCGTCGGTCGGTGAACCTTGCGGGCTTCTCCCCGGATGGCACGCAACGTCCGCTGGCCGTCAGCATCGGCGGCGTCGCCTTTGATAGCGCCGCTAGCTTTTCCGAGCTGTTCCGCATTGCCGACCAGCGCCTTTACGGCGCCAAGCAAAACGGACGCAATCGCGTCACCGTCGTGCACCACGACGATCATCCCGAACTGGCGCTGAAACGCAGCGCATGAAAAAGGGCAGCGCCGCAGCACCGCCCTGATCAATTCGGTTTGCTTGAACTCAGGCGTCGAGCTTGGCCGCGTCTTCGTCGCTCATCTCGAAGTTCGTATAGACGTTCTGCACGTCATCGTCTTCTTCGAGCGTCGCAATCAGCTTCATCAGCGAAGCGCCCTTCTCGGCATCGATCGGCGTATTGGTCTGCGGCCGCCAGATGGCCTTTACCGATTCGGCCTCGCCCAGCACCTTTTCCAGCGCCGCCGCGACCTCAACCATCGCCTCGAAGCTGGTGGTGATGTAATGCCCCTCGTCGTCGCTTTCAACGTCGTCCGCGCCAGCTTCGATCGCCGCTTCCATCACCTTGTCTTCAGTGCCGGCCTTTGCCGGGTAGGTGATCTCGCCCACCTTGTCGAACATGAAGCCGACCGAGTTGGTTTCGCCCATGGCGCCACCGCTCTTGGAGAAATGCGAGCGCACGATGGACGCGGTGCGATTGCGGTTGTCTGTCAGCGTTTCGACGATGATGGCAACGCCGCCGGGGCCATAGCCCTCATAGCGGATTTCATCATAGTTCTCGCCGTCCGAGCCCATCGCCTTCTTGATGGCGCGCTCGATATTGTCGCGCGGCATGGAAAGCGCACGGGCATTGGTCACCGCAAGGCGCAGGCGCGAGTTGAACGCCGGATCGGGCATGCCGAGCTTGGCAGCGACGGTAATTTCGCGCGCCAGCTTCGAGAAAACCTTGGAACGCACCGCATCGGACTTACCCTTGCGG
>JAQGKG010000264.1 GCA_028290245.1 Devosia sp.
GACCGGCCGGGCGGGGTGCGCAATGCCAGCGCGACGGCCTGGGTGCCGGGTTCGAAGCCAATCTGGCTCACCGAGGTCGGCTGCGGCGCGGTCGACAAGGGTGCCAATCAGCCCAATATTTTCGGCGATCCCAAGAGTGCCGAAAGCGGGCGGCCGTATTTTTCGAGCGGGCTGCCGGACGCGTTGATCCAGCGACAGGTGCTGCGCGCGCATCAGGCTTGGTGGCGCGATCCTGCCAATAATCCCGCCGGCATGCTGAATATGGACCGGATCTATCATTGGACCTGGGACGCACGGCCGTATCCGGCCTTTCCGGCGCTGACCGAAGTGTGGACCGACGGCCAGAACCATCGCAACGGGCATTGGCTGACCGGGCGGCTGGGGGCCATGGCCAGCGATGAACTGGCCGAGGCGATTGCGGCCGAGCATGGCGTTGTGCTGACCGCCGACGCTGCGGCGCCGTTCATCGCTGGCTGCGTGCTGAGCACGGCGACAACGGCGCGGCAGGCGCTGGAGCCGCTGCTGCAGGCAACTGGACTGACGCTGCGCAATAGGGCCACTGGCCTGCATCTGGGCATGGCACGTCGGGATGCTGTTGTGGTGGTCGAGGCGGATGAGCTGGTTGATGGCGATGGACCGGTGCTGTCGCGGCGACGCGCTGATCCGGCCGAGGCGCCGGGACGGCTGGCGCTGACCTATCAGGATCGCGAGCGGGATTATTTGACCGGCACCGTGACGGCCTTGCTGCGGGCCGATGGTCCGCTAGCGGGAGAGGTGACTCCGTTGACGCTGGATGGATCGAGCGCCCGCCGGGTTGCCGAATGCATGCTCGACCAGCGCTCGGGGCAACGCGAGACGGTTGATGTCACGCTGCCAGCGTCGGCCCTGGCGCTGGAGCCGGGTGATCCGATCGATATCGCGGACCTCGCCGAAGGGCCCTTCGAGATCGGCGAAATAAAGGACGGACTGGCGCGGCGGATAACGGCGCGGAGCTTGCCGTCTGGACATGCACAGGCGCCGGAAGTGGACCGGCCATTGCCGGGCGGGGTTAGTGTTGCGGTGCGGGTGCTGCCGCTGGTGATGGTCGCGCATTTGCCGCCGCTGCCGTCCGATCCGTCGCGTTCGCGCTTGGTCGTGGCGGCCTATGCGCAGCCTTGGCCGGGCAGTGTGCAGGTGGTGGACGATGCTACGGGGACGACGCTGGCGGAACTGACGCGGCGCGGGTTGCTCGGCAGCCTGACAGCTGATTTCCCGCCAGGACCGCTGGGAATCTGGGATCAAGGCAATGTTTTGGATGTCACACTGCTGGAGGGGCATCTGGCCTCGGGCGAGGACCTGGCGGTGCTGGGCGGCAGCAATCGGGTTGCGCTGGAGAATGACGCGGGCGACTGGGAAGTGGTTGGTTTTGCGAATGCTGAATTGGTGTCGCCGGGCCGCTACCGGCTGAGTCGCCTGCTGCGCGGCATGGATGGCACCGGCCCGGCAATGAGCATGGCGTCAGTCGGGCGGCGGGTAATGCTGCTCGACAGCCGAACGGTCAGCCTGCCGATGGATGCGCACTGGCTGGGCGAGACGCGGACCTTCCGTATTTATGCCGGTGCGCGCGATATCGAGGGGCAAAGCCTGAGCCTGGCGACGGGTGTCGGGCCGGCCCTGCCGCTGGCGCCGGTGCATCTGCGAGCGGCGCGGATAGGCGGCGATATAGCATTTCGGTGGACACGCTGCAGCCGCGCCGATGGCGATGGCTGGGGCGCAGCGGAAAGCCCGCTCGAGCATGTGCCGGAACGCTATCAGGTGACGATCTTTAGCGGTTCGATGCCGGTTCGATTGATCGAGAGCAGCGTTCCAGCGGCCACTTATGGCGCGGTGGATCAGGTGGCCGACTTCGGTGTGCCGCCGGCCAGTTTCGATTTTACGGTTGTGCAGATCAGCCCCGTGCTGGGCGTCGGCCATGCAGCGAGAGGAGCATTCCATGGCTAGAAGCCGGTTCGATATTTGTCTCGACGCAGTGCTGCTTCACGAGGGCGGCTATGTGAATCATCCGGCCGATCCGGGTGGTGCGACTAATCTCGGCATCACCCACAAGACGCTGGCCCGCTGGCGGCAGGTATCGCCGTGGTGGGCGCTGCCCAAAAGCGAGGTGCAGGCGCTGCAACGCGTCGAGGCAGCCAGGATTTATCGCTCCAGCTATTGGGACCGCATCCAGGGCGGACAATTGCCGCCGGGGATCGATCTGGCGCTGTTCGATTTCGCGGTCAATTCCGGCCCCGACCGGGCGATACGCATGTTGCAGGCGGAACTTGACGTCGCCGTCGACGGGCAGATCGGGCCGTTGACACTGGACGCAATCGGGAGACGTGCGGCGGGTGGGCTTATCAACGCGTTCTGCGACCGTCGGCTCGCCTTTCTCAACCGCGTCTCGACCTTCGCCACCTTCGGCAAAGGCTGGACCAACCGCGTCGCGGCGGTGCGCAAGGCGGCACTGGCCGCCGCCGGTTCATCGACGACGATCTCAACCAAACCCTATCAATGGAGAACCATCATGGACCTGCTCAACGGCTACAAGACCTACATCGTCGCCATTTTCATGCTGCTCGCCGGCCTCGCCCAACTGCTCGGCGTCGACCTGCCGGCCCTCGACGGCAACTCGTCTGGGCACCTGATCATGGAAGCACTCGCGGTGCTGTTCCTGCGCAAGGGGCTGAAAGGGGATATTGCGCGGGCATGATGTGCAGTTGCAACTTTGGTACGGGTGCCCGATATTAGGGTCTCCGTAGCCGAGGTTGCCATGAAGCATTCATCCATCGTCGTTCGTGCTCAGTGGGATAGCGAAGCCAAAGTCTGGGTGGCATCGAGCACCGACATCGACGGCTTGAGTGTCGAAGCCGATACGATAGAAGCCCTCAATGCCAAGGTACTCGGGGCAATTTCTGATCTTATCGAGCTCAACGGCATCGACTCGGAACTGGCGGAAATTCCGGTTCACCTGCTAGCCGAGCAATTTTCTCGCGTTCACAATCCGTCCCACTGATCGTGGGCGGGTTTCTTAGAGAGCCAAAAGCCAGGTTGTCTGAGGCCGGATGTCATTTTGTTCGACCGGGTAAGGGCGACCACGAAGTCTGGTACAGTCCAATAGTCGATCGCCACGTTATCGTGGACGCCGGAACGAAGTCCCTACATACAGCAAACGAAACGCTGAAGCAGGCAGGGCTGCCCAAGGCGTTCTGATGGTTCGAATTATGGTGTTTTCGCTCGCGTTGCCTCATTCATGTCCCATTCAGCAACAGCGCCATATGGTGCTGTCATGAAAACCTTGATCCTCAAAATCCTTGCTCCGATCGCTGTGGCGATGGCGCTTGGGCTGGCTGGTAGCGGCGCGGCGCAGGCACAGGCTTGCATCGATAGTTCGGCTGAAATTCAGGCGTTGATCAGCGAGGGGCGGATCATGAGCCAGTATGATGCTGTCGCTGCCGCAGGCTATAGCGCCGACCAGATCCTCAATTTTCGGCTGTGCGACGACGGTGGTCGCTACGTCTGGATTGTGGGTATATTGAGCGCGGATGGGACTGCGCAAAACCTGACGATCAGCGCACAATAGACAAAGCCTTAAGCGGCGGGGGCCTCGATGCGCATTCTAGTTGTCGAAGACGACATCAATCTCAATCGCCAGCTCAAGGAAGCGCTGACCGACGCCGGCTATGCGGTGGACGTGGCTTTCGACGGCGAGGAGGGGCAGTTTCTCGGCGAGACTGAGCCGTATGACGCCATCGTGCTGGATATCGGCCTGCCGCAGAAGGACGGGCTTTCCGTGCTGGAGGAATGGCGCCGTGCCGGCAAGACCACGCCGGTGCTGCTGCTGACGGCGCGAGACCGCTGGAGCGACAAGGTGCAGGGCATCGATGCCGGCGCCGACGACTACGTCGCCAAGCCATTCCACATGGAAGAAGTGCTGGCCCGGATCCGCGCGCTGGTGCGGCGTGCTGCGGGCCTCGCCTCCAATGAAATCGTCTCTGGCTCGGTGCGGCTGGATTCGCGCTCGGGCAAGGTGACGGTCGACGGCCAGTCGGTGAAGCTGACCAGCCATGAACTGCGGCTGCTGAGCTACCTGATGCACCACAAGGGCAAGGTCATTTCGCGCACCGAGCTGACCGAGCATCTGTATGATCAGGACTTTGACCGCGACAGCAATACGATCGAGGTCTTTGTTGGCCGCCTGCGCAAGAAGCTGCCGGACGATTGCATCCAGACTGTCCGCGGTCTCGGTTATCAGATCGCCGAGGATTGATCCTTGGCGGGAATGCGCAAGGGCTCTATCGCAGCCTCGCTGTTCTGGCTGTCGGCGGCCTGGCTTGTGCTGGCGCTGGTGGCGACCGGGTTTCTCCTGACTGATCTCTACTCGCGGGCGCTCGATACCTCGCTGCAGGAAACGCTGGATTTCCATGTCGAAAGTCTGACCGGGGCCTTGCTGGAATCCAGCTCGCCCACCAGCGACGCCATTGCCTTGACCGATCCGCGCTTTGATCGTCCGCGTTCGGGCTGGTATTGGGCCATCCGCAATGCCGATGGCACGTTGTACAATCTCTCCACCTCTGTCGTGGGCATCGACCTGCCGGTGTTAATGGGTCCGGCTGACAATCGTGGTCGTCGCGCCGCCGTCATGAATGATGTCTTCGGCACGCAAATGCGCGTGGTGGAACGCACGGTGACGGTGGCGCCGACCAGCTATCAGATCGTCGTCACCGGCAATCTCAGTGAAATTCTGGAGCTGGTAGGCGATTTCCGCGGCCAGACTTTTATCGTGCTTGGCGCGGTGGGGGTCATGCTGGCCATCATGAGCGCCATCGTCGCACGCTTTGCCATGCGCCCGATTTCCCAGCTCAGTCGTGCCATCGAAAGCGTACGTGAGGGCGAGAGCGTAGCCGTGGGCGGGACGTATCCGCGTGAAATCGCGCCACTGGCCGAGGAGGTCAACGAGTTGCTACGCTCCAACGCCCAGATCATCGAACGCGCCCGCAACCAGGTGGGTAATCTCGCCCATGGGCTCAAGACCCCCATCGCCGTGCTGCGCAACGAGGCCGCCACCAAAAAGGGTGCGCTGGCCGAAGTGGTGCTGAGCGAGAGCGAGAAAATGAGCACCATGGTGGCGACCTATCTCGAACGGGCTCGGCTGGCAGCGCGCACTTCGGTGGTTGGCAAGAAATCCGACGCGAACATGATCATGCAGCGGCTGACGCGGGTGATGCGCAAAATCCATCCCGACGTTATTATTAACTTCCAGCCGCCCAATGCATCCTTGCCCTGGTTCCGCGGCGACGAGGCTGATCTTGAGGAGATGGCGGGCAATCTGCTCGACAATGCCTGCAAGTGGTCCAAGGGGCAGGTGGGCGTGCAGCTCGACGCCGAACGCAACGAGACGGGCACGCTGCTGCTGATCCGCATCGACGATAATGGCCCGGGGCTGAGCGACGAGGACACGCATAAAGTGTTGCGCCGCGGTGTCAGGCTCGACGAGAAAACGCCCGGAAGCGGCTTGGGGCTCGATATCGTCAAGGAACTGGTGGATGTGTATGGCGGTAGCCTTGAACTCAAGCGTTCGGCGCTGGGTGGGCTGCTAGTCGAACTGCGTCTGCCCACAGCGCGGCTGGGCAGCATGGCGCGGCCCAACGCAACCTGACGCACTTTCGCCGCATTACGACAACATGAGCCACTCCATCGTACACCGGATCGCAAACCCATGAACCGCATCGCCCTTTTCGCCACCCCGCTGCTCGCTTTGACCCTGGCTGCCTGTTCCAGCACCGGTCCGACCCAGGTGGTAGCATCGGCTCCCATGGTCGCGACGCCTGTAATCGCCCGGCCGATGGTCCCAACGCCCGCGCAGACCACGCAGCAGGCTTTGATGACGACCAGCATTTCGAATGGCTTTGTCGATGCGGCCGCCCTGTCCGCCATGACTGCCAAGGATTCGGCTGAAGCTAACAGCGCCCAGTTTTATGCTCTGCAGTTCGGCCGCCCAGGCGCGCCGCGCCAGTGGGCGGGTGACAAGGGCACCACAGGCTCGGTCGGCGTTGGTCCCTATGTGCGGGTGAATAATCTCGATTGCCGCGATTTTACCCACACGGTGAAGGCAAACGGCCAGGAATACGTGAAAAAGGGCACTGCTTGCCGCGAGCAGAACGGCAACTGGGCGGTCGTGCCTGGCGCCGCCTGACACGTTTCGTGATTGCAGCAGGAATGGATTGTTTACTTAAGCCCGGTAGGGTTCTGCGGTAGCTCTCCAAACTTTCCGAGTTGATGTCACAAGCAGTCACCCAATCTGATCCATCGACGACCCGCCGGGCCGGACGCGCTGTTGTGCGACCGTTTGCGGGTATTCTGGACCTGATCCTCGTGCAGGATCCGGTGCAGTTCTCGTTTTCGGGATCGGTTGAGCGCGCTCATGCCGAGGCGGCGTGGACCTGGGTGCATCGCGATCTTACTCCGGAACTGATCGACACCGATCGCCTGGCCGACGGCACTTATACTGCCGCCGAACTCGAAGCGATCATGCCGCAGGTGCTGCTGCGCATGAAGGCCGGCATCGAGGCCGCGGCAGCAGATCCCGAAAAAGACCGTCGCCTGCGCGCCACGCTTGGCAGCGCCGAAGCGCGCGACGCCCTGCCGGGCCTTGTGCTGGCGCTGCGCAGCCGCGCTTTACTGGGCAAGGCACAGGCATTTGGCAAGGCCATCAACGGAATGACCGAAGACGCAGCCATTGGCGCCGCACTGCAATCCGTGCCGTTGAAAGACCCGGCTTTATCGGCGCTGTTGTTTCATGCCGCACTGCCGCAGATTTCCAATCCGACGCGCCTCGCCACGGCCATCATCAAGCTTTCCGGCAATGCCACCGAAGCAGCGGTGATCCGCATGGGTTTTACGCCGGTGATCGAGGCGATCCTGGCGCATGCGCAGAACCAGATTTTGGTGCTGCAGCCGATGGGCCCGTTTGCCGACATCGACCTGATCTGCCGTAGCCTCGACCGCTTTCACCGCCTGGTTCGCTCGATGACCGGCTACATCGAATTTGCCCGCGGCAGCCGTTGGGCGCAGATCGTGTCGGCCGTAACCAAGCAGGTTTCCGACCGTATCGAGCCACGCTTGCGCGATGTCGTGTCCGACATCAACCAATCGCTGCGCAAGGGCCGCGAGGGCAGCGATCGCGTTGATAATGACCGTATGCTGGCCGCGATCAATGGCGTCTACCTGCTGGCGACGATCCGCGAATGCCGCGACTCGCTGGCGCTGAACGCGCTATTCGAACAGGCCTGGAGCCAGAGCGGCGAGGCGCTGGAACTGCACCTGCAGCGCAATCTCGACCTGATCCGCCAGAACCCGTCCGATGCGAATACCGGGCTGCGGCTCGATGCGGGGATCAAGATGGCCGAAGTGCGCTTCAACCCCGAATATGCCGAAACGCTACGGCGTGCTCGCGCCTCGGCCGAGCGCCGCGTCTAAATCCATGCCGTCTGCGTAGAGTGTGACGAGCCGGATCGCGATGGCGCGACCTGGCTCGCGCACGCTGGCGGTCTGGCCTTCGATGCCCGCCACATAAGCAACCGCTGCACCATCCTTGGACCGCACCACGACGCCGATGGCGTTGAGGGGATTGGTCTGGTCGGGATCAGCGTGGATCAGTGTGCCGACATTGAGCAGGCGCGCTTCGATTGGCGAGATCACGAATAGTCGGGCCCCATCGTATCGGCCTATGAGATAGGGCGGCACTAGTCGCGCGTCGCTAGAACCAGGCGGAAGCTCGTCGGGCCCTGCGATACCCACCATGGCAACGCGCTCTTGCGCGACGATGCCGGCGCTGGCGGCGGGAATGGCGCCGAGTTGCACGCCTGCCGCGACCTCTGCGATGTCGAGCGGTTGCGGCGTGGCGGCTAGTGACCAGCTTGCCGGCTTCGGCGCGAACGGTAGCCATGAGGGCCAGCGCCAGGGCAGGGTGCGCGGTCGGGCGAGATAGCCGTGTCCGCCATCAAGATAGGCCGGATGACTGCTACCGTCGGGGAGATCACCAATCGGCGCGGCGCCATCGGGGGTTTCATACAGTGGGTCGATCAACTGGTCCTGTAGCGGCTTGCGCGGATTGCCGAGCAGGTAATCGACGGCATCGGCATCGGCGCCGCTGTCGATGCAGGCGCGCCGGCTGAACCAGCCGGCGGCACTTCCTGCAAGTGCGATACCCGTCGGCGCACTGCGCGGTTCGAGTCGCGACGTTGCCGCATTCCAACGGCTCTCGCCGCCGGCCATGTGCCAGAGCGTGAGGTCCGGCTGCCAGCCGCCACATACTATCAGCCGGTCAGCCGAGATTGACGCCTCCGCGGTAGAAAGGCCCTCCATAGCGAGTTGGGGGCTGACGGCGACGCCGTATTCGTTGGGAGTTGCGTTTGCGACGACGGTGCCGGCGGCCTGGGTGATGCCATAGGCCTTAGCGAATTCTACGAAGCGGGATTGAGGTTGCGGCCGGGCGTCGATGATGCGCAACACCTCGATTCCGGCATCCTGCCCCAGCATAGCCAGGCGATAGGCCGGGCTGCTGCTGGTCGCGATGATGGCAGTCTTGCCGGACCAGACGCCGTAATTATGCGCTAGCTCGAACGCTTCGAGCGCTCCGACTACGCCGGGGAGGCGATTTCCCGAGAACACCGGCAGCCGCTCGAAGGCACCCGTGGCCAGGATAATTCGGGGGGCCGAAATGTCGAGGACGCGGCCAACGGGAGTGCCATTCAACAACTGCACCTGATGCAGCCGAACCACGCCGGGACGCAGTGCGAATGCTTCGGCGGAGGTCAGCACGGTAATCTTGCTCGATGCTGCGACGGCATTGCTGAGGTGTATAATCGACTGGTCCGGCGTTTCCTCGCCATCCATGGTGCCGAAAAGGCGCGCGTGACCGCCGAGCCGGGGCGTTGCTTCGATCAGCACCACGCGCAACCCGGTATTGGCTCCGGCCACGGCGGCAGACATTCCCGCTACACCGCCGCCAATCACCACCAGATCGGCGGCCGGTCCCGGCTCGCCTGCCATGCCGAGCCATGGGCGGGTCAGCGGGTCCGGCCTGTCGAGGTCGAGGTACAGCGAATTGAGCTCGCGGCGAAGCAGGCGGGCTAGGGGAGGACGGGTGAGGTGGTGGGCCAGCGTTACATAGGCGGCTCCATCCGTGGCAGGCGTGCGCTCCATCGGCAGCGCTAGAGCAGGGTCTCTTGAGGTCGCAGGAACAATGGCCGGCGCATGCCGCGAGGTGAGCGCCAGCGCCAAGCCGTCCCGCTTGCCCGCTGTGTCGATACCGGCGGCCAGCACGGTGCTGAGAATGGTGTCGCCCGCAAAGCCATGGATGACACGTCCGTCGAGCCGGAACTGCAGTGGTTGGCTGCGGTCGAT
>JAQGKG010000303.1 GCA_028290245.1 Devosia sp.
GTGAGGATCAAGGGAAATCCCACAGAGTTCAGACCAACCGTTGACTTGTGCCGCGACCCGTTGCTGACGGTCGGCGAGTAAGTCGCCGAAAGGATCGAAGCGGCAACGCACAAGGCGATCGGAGAACATACACTAATATCAAGGAAGAATTGGCGGAGAGGGAGGGATTCGAACCCCCGATGGAGTTACCCCCATGCCGCATTTCGAGTGCGGTGCATTCGACCACTCTGCCACCTCTCCGCGAGGTCGTTTTGCACCTGTGCAGGGTGCGGCTGGTCGACACGGGGCGGTGTATGCCATAGCATTTGTCAGGCTGCAACACCCCTTGGCAATATGATGACATTCCCATCGCCTCGCCCGTGACACTTCCACCGCTTTTCTTCTATGGCACACTGCGCGACCGAGATATCCTGGCGGCTACGCTGGGACGATCTGTCTCCCTGCTCGATCTGATCCCCGCGGTCGCACCGAACTACGCTGCGGTCTACTTCCCCGATCGGTTTTACCCGGCCTTGGTGCAACGCATAGGGGCCGTCACACCTGGGCTGCTGATGAGCAATGCAAGAGACAATGACCGCAGAGCGCTAGATGCATTTGAGGGCGAAGAATACCACCGCGGGCGACTACAAGTGAATGCAGCGACTGGGCAGATCGAAGCCGAGGCGTATTTTCCTGCCCTGACCATTCCCGCTACAGCGGCAGACTGGACGCTCGAGCAATGGACGCTCCGTCACAAGGCTGTGGTAATAGAGGATGAGACCGCGGCAGCTGTGTCTGCACGCAAACCACTTTCGGCCTTGCGCACACCATAACTCACACTTCCGTGGGCGGCTGAACCATCTAGATGGGCGTGGCGTTCCGCAACATACTGTCATCGCGAGGAGATTATCCAATGGCCAGACGTCGAGACGTAGTTGCCGGTATGGCGGCCCTGCCCCTATTGTCTTTTGGAATCGCCGGCGTCGTTCCAGCCTGGGCGCAGGAGGGTGCATTGCAAGGCGACGTCATTGCCACCGAAAATGGCGACATCACCATACATCCCGTGGATCACGCGAGCCTCGTCATCGGCTTCAATGGCGAGATCATTTATATCGACCCAGTTGGCGGCGCCGCGCTTTATGAAGGCCTGCCCGCGCCCACGGCCATCTTGATCACGCACGGCCATGGCGACCACTTCGATGTCCCAACATTGGAAGCCATCGCGGGGACGGCACCGATCCTCACCAATCAGGACGTGTTCAGCAAGCTTCCCGACACTTTGAAGGCCAATGCCAGCGCTATTGCCAACGGTGATCAAACCAGCCTGAATGGGCTGGTCATTCGTGCTATCGCCGCGCACAACGTCACCGAGGATCGGATGCAGTATCATCCAGTAGGGGTCGGCAATGGCTATGTCATCTCGCTGGGCGACAAGCTCGTTTACATCGCTGGCGACACCGAGCCGACCGATGAAATGTTGGACCTGCGCGATATCGAGGTCGCATTCCTGCCAATAAACCTGCCCTATACGATGACGCCCGACCAAGCTGTCGAGGCCATGAACGTGTTCAAGCCCAAGGTCGCCTATCCCTATCACTATGGTGACAGCGACCTGTCGGTGCTGGAAAAACGCATCGGTCCCGACACCGAATTGCGCCTGCGCAACTGGTATCCCAACGGACAGGGCTGACGCGCAAACCCGTGACGATGTCTTGACTCCGGAGCCATTTGCCTTAATAACGCCCACAGAAACACGCGCCGGCTTGCTGGCGCGCTTTTCTTTGTTGAAAACGCTGTTCGAGGCTGCCCGCTGGTTTGATCGCCGGCTGACTGTTCGAAGACCGCAGGCCTAACGGGCTTAAACCTGCGGCGCCACAGAGCGCGACATAAAGGGACCGGGCGTTTGACGCGTACTGGTTAAGCTATGAATTTCGCCGTGATCAAAACCGGTGGCAAGCAGTATAAGGTTGCCGCCAACGACATTCTCAAGATTGAAAAGCTCGACGCTGAAGCCGGCACCATCGTGACCTTCGACCAGGTCCTGATGATTGACGGCGAAGTCGGTGCTCCGCTCATCGAAGGCGCGCTTGTCGCTGCCGAGCTGCTTGAGACCAAGAAGCAGAAGACGGTCATCATCTTTAAGAAGAACCGTCGCCACAATTATCGTCGCCGCAATGGCCATCGCCAGCTGCTGTCGACCGTGCGCATCACCGAAATCCTGATCGGCGGCGCACAGCCGACCATCAAGGCTGCCGGCATTGCCACCCCGACTGAAACAGTGGTTGCAGGCAAGCCTGCAAAGGTCCGCGCTGCTGCCAAGGCAGCCGCCGCGACCGAGAACACGTCCGTCATCGCGACCGAAGCCAAGGCTCCGGCTGCCAAGAAGGTTGCTGCCCCCAAGCAGGCCGCTGCTGAGATCACCGAAGACACCGCCGCTGCAAAGCCGGCGAAGAAGGCCCCGGCCAAGAAGGCCGCACCTAAGGCCGAGCAGGAATAAGGAGCTAGACCATGGCACACAAAAAAGCAGGCGGTTCATCCCGCAACGGTCGTGATACCGCTGGCCGTCGTCTTGGCGTGAAGAAGTTTGGTGGCGAAGCCGTTATCGCCGGCAACATCATCATCCGCCAGCGCGGCACCAAGTGGCACCCCGGCACCGGCGTTGGCCTCGGCAAGGACCACACCATTTTCGCACTCGTGGACGGCGCCGTGTCGTTCCGCAAGCGCGCGAATTCCAAGGTCTTCGTTTCCGTCGACCCGGCACTGGCCGCCGAATAACCCGGCAGGTCTCGTGAACCCAGCCGGTGACCTGTTCCCCGGCTCGTGTTCTCAGGACGCGAAATTGATTTAGGGGAACCGGTCCACCGGTTCCCCTTTTCGTATTTTCGCGACATGAATGAACGGACTATGAACAGCATTCAGGAACGCCTCCCCGCCACATTGACGACGGCTCGCCTGGTGCTGACCATCACGACGCTGGAGCATGTGCCTAACGGCATCCGGTTGGAGTTCGGCGCATGAACGTCACGCTACGTTTGCCGAATTTTATCCTGCGCCCGGCGCAGGTCGGGGATGCCGAGGCGATTGCGCGCTATCTCAATGATTTTGCAGTGGCGGGTAATCTTGCGCGCGTGCCGTTTCCTTACCATTTGAGTGATGCCAAGGCGTGGTTGCGCAGCCGGAAACCCAATTTGCCGGTGGAGGAAACCAACTTCTCCATCGAGCTGCCGGGCGAGGGTCTTGCCGGGCATGTGGGGTTTCATATGGGACCGCAGGGACCGATTATCGGCTATTGGCTGGGGCAGCCCTTTTGGGGTCGTGGCATCATGACTACGGCGGTATCCGCCAGCGTCGACTGGTTCTTCGAGACCACCAATGCCGAGACTATTTACTCGGGCGTGTTTCATTTTAACGCGGCTTCGCTGGCGATCCAGCGCAAGCTGGGGTTTACCGAAACCGGACGCTCAACCCTGCTCTGCCTTGCGCGTGGCACCGAGGTGGAGCATATCGACACCAAATTGACGCAGAGCGTCTGGAAGGCCAGAAAATGAAGTTTCTTGACCAGGCCAAGGTCTATGTTCGTTCGGGCGATGGCGGCGGCGGCGCCGTATCGTTCCTGCGTGAAAAATTTGTCGAATTCGGCGGCCCTAATGGCGGCAACGGCGGACGCGGCGGCGACATCGTCATCGAATGCGTCGACGGCCTCAACACGCTGATCGATTATCGCTATCAGCAGCATTTCAAGGCCAGGATCGGCACCCATGGCATGGGCAAAGACCGGGCCGGCGCCAATGGCGAAGAAACAGTGCTGCGGGTTCCCGTCGGCACCCAGGTGTTCGAGGACGACAACGAAACCCTGATCGCCGATATGACCCAAGTCGGCCAGCGCGTCGTGCTGCTGTCGGGCGGCAATGGCGG
>JAQGKG010000317.1 GCA_028290245.1 Devosia sp.
ACGAACTGAACAATCGCACCATCATGATGCAGCATCATCCAATGAAGGATGGCGGCTGGGTTTCGACGCATGAGGACATTACCGAGCAGAAGCAGAACGAGGCTCGCATCCGCCATCTGGCCCGGCACGACGCGCTAACCGACCTGCCCAACCGAATCGAATTCCTCGAGCAAATGGCCAAGACCGAGGCAGGGCTGGCGCGCGGCGAAATGGCGGCGGTGCTGTATATCGATCTCGATCACTTCAAGGCGGTGAACGATACGCTGGGCCACGCGGTGGGCGACGAGGTCATCAAGCAGGCCTCGGCACGGCTCTGGGGCACGACGCGGGAAACCGACGTGCTGGCGCGGCTGGGTGGCGATGAATTTGCGCTGCTAATGCGGCCCATCGAGGATGCCGAAGTAGCCGCTCGGGTTGCCGACCGGATCATCAAGGCTATCGGCGCGCCGATGCATATTGGCGGCCAGCAGATCGAAATCGGCGCCAGCGTCGGTATTGCGGTGGGGCCGGGCGATGGGGTCAAGACCGACACGCTGGTCAAGAATGCCGATCTGGCGCTGTACAAGGCCAAGAGCGAAGGCCGCTCGACCTATCACTTCTTTGAAGCCGGTATGGATGCCGATCTGCAGCAGCGCCGCTCGATCGAAGCTGGACTGCGCCTGGCGTTGCATCGCAAGGAACTGCGCCTGATGTATCAGCCGCTGCTCGGCCTCGCCGAAAACCGGGTCACCTGTGTCGAGGCCTTGCTGCGCTGGGACCATGAAGGTCGCACGATTTCGCCTGTGGAATTCATCCCGATTGCCGAGGAAACCGGCCTTATCGTGACGATTGGCGAGTGGGTGCTGCGCGAGGCCTGCAAAACGGCGGCGAGCTGGCCGGGCGATGTGCGCGTTGCAGTCAACCTGTCGCCCATCCAGTTCAAGAGCCGCGATCTGTTAGGCCTTGTAAAATCGGCATTATCTGACGCGCGGTTGCCGGCCACCCGGCTCGAACTCGAAATTACCGAGTCTCTGCTGCTGGCCGATAACGACGCCAATCTGAAAGTGCTGCATGAGCTGCGCGCCATGGGTGTTCGTATCTCGATGGATGATTTCGGCACCGGCTACTCGTCGCTGAGCTATCTGCGCAGCTTTCCCTTCGACAAGATCAAGATCGACCGCAGCTTCATGCGCGACCTGACCAGCCGCGGCGATAGCCAAGCCATCATCAAGGCGGTGATCGGCCTAGGCCAGTCGCTGGGCATGTCGACCACGGCTGAAGGCGTCGAGACCGAAGAACAGCTTGAAATGGTGCGCGCCCACGGTGCGTCCGAGGTGCAGGGTTTCTTGTTCTCCCCGCCGTTGCCGCCGGCTGCTCTTGCCAATCTGCTGCATTCGGAAGCAACCAAGCATCAGGTCGGTGACAAGAAGGCCTCTTAGCGCGCGCGAACGAAGTCACTGGCAAAATAGTTTCTGCGGCGCGACAAAATTTACTGAAGATTTTTCCGAAACTCATGCGTTGAGCTGCCGTAGCTGCTTGCAGACGCAAAGCACACGGAGACTTCAATCATGAACGTTACGTCCAGCCTGTCACGGCGCCACCTGCTGAAGTGGACCGGCGCCGCCGGCACCATCGCAGTAGCCGGCAGCCTGCTTCCCAACTTCGGTATTTCGGCAGCGCTTGGCGCCGAGCTTGGCGATGGCGACATCGGCGTGCTGAATTATGCCTATGCGCTCGAGCAGCTCGAAGCAGCATTCTACACTCAGGTCATCGCAACCCCGTTTAGCGGAATGCAGGTCAATGACCAGCGCATCCTGACCCAGATCCGCGACCATGAAATCGCCCACCGCGACTTCCTCAAGAAGGCGCTCGGACGCAATGCCATTCCCGGTCTCGAAGTCGATTTCTCAGGCGTTGATTTCTCCAGCCGCGCCAGCGTTCTGGGCACTGCCGACGTGTTCGAAAATCTCGGCGTCGCTGCCTACAACGGCGCCGGTCAGCTGATCACCAATCCCGATTACCTCGTCGCTGCCGGCTCGATCGTATCGATCGAAGCCCGTCACGCTGCAGCCATTGCCGATCTGCTGAAGCCGTTCAGTGCTGAAGCTGTCGGTCGCGGCAATGTCGATGGCAAGGGCCTCGATGGCGCGTTGCTGCCATCCAAGGTGCTGAAGGCCGCAGGGCCTTTCATCAAGACCCCCGTCACTGCCGCAACCCTGCCGTAAGGAGAGCCCAAATGAACACCGAAAACACCATTCTCTCCGCCATTGAGCCCGAACTGGTCGATACCATTGTCCAGGGTCGTCGCGACATGTTCTCCAAATACGCCAAGGCTGCCGGCATCATGACCAGCGCGCCTCTGGTGCTGGCGCTCGCATCGAACCAGGCATTCGGCCAGTCGTTGCCAAAGGTTATCGAGGACACGCTGAACTTTGCGCTGACTCTCGAATATCTGGAATCGGCCTTCTACAAGGAAGGCAATGCGGCAGGCATTATTCCGGCCCAGTACAAGACGGTGTTCCGCACCATCGGCCAGCATGAAGACGCCCACGTGAAGCTGCTCAAGGGCGTACTAGGTTCGGCTGCGGTTGCGGCGCCGGGCGTCGATTTCACAGCCGGCGGCAAGTATGCCGACGTGTTCACCAACTTTGACACGTTTCTCACGCTCAGCCAGACTTTCGAAGACCTTGGCGTCGCCGCCTACAAGGGCCAAGCCGGCAATCTGATGGGCTCCAAGGAAGTGTTGACCGTGGCGCTGCAGATCCACTCGGTCGAAGCCCGCCACGCCTCTGAAGTGCGTCGCATCGGCCTCAAGTTCGGCTGGGATGGTGCCTTCGACAAGCCAATGAGCAAGAAGGCCGTGCTGGCAGCCGCCACGCCGTTCCTGGCATAAATCTGGTCCGTCTCTCGGCTAGCAGAAAGCCCCGGCAGCGATGCCGGGGCTTTCTGACTTCAGGGATTGCAGCGGAGTGCTGGCGAGATGTTAGCGGTTGCATCTCATCTAAGATAACCATGCCCCAGACTCAGGGCAGTCGCAACCCACCTCTGCGCCGCCTGCGCTTGTGAAAAAGCGGTTGTTGCTGTAAGGCAGCCTCAAACGTGCCTGTCATGCCCTTTGGGAAGACCGGCACTTGTTGTTTCCTGCATGATTCAGCCGTTTGTTGCCGCCCCTTTCGCGGCCCGAGGTTTTGGGATCATGCCAAAGAGGCCTGCCCCCTATGTCTTTGCGCAATATCGCCATTATCGCCCA
>JAQGKG010000358.1 GCA_028290245.1 Devosia sp.
GAACGGCGTGCAATAGACCGGCTTCTCGAAGCCGGGCCACAGGTCGAGCACGGCACCGTAGTGGTCTTCATGGCTGTGAGTGAGGATCAGCGCCAGCACGTCATCGGCGCGCTCTTCCAGAAATTCCGGGTTAGCCATGATCAGCTCGATGCCGGGCAGATCGGGCCCACCGAAGGTCACGCCGCAGTCGACGACGATCCACTTGCGCGAAGCCTCGGGGCCAAAGCCGTAGGCGCCCATGTTCATGCCGATTTCGCCAACGCCGCCGAGTGGCACGAAGACGAGTTCATCCCTTTGGTTTTTAGCCATTGGTCAGTTCAGTCCTTTCGAGCGCAACGCCGGGTCGATCATTGGTCGCCGGTCGCCTGCGCAGTAGTGATGGTCAGCTTCGGGCGCTGGCCGTTGCCCCAAAATGGACGTCGCCCGCGGTAATGGCGATGCGACGGTTGTCTTCGGCACGGACGATCAATCGCCCCGCGTCGTCGATACTTTCAAAGATGCCACGCAGCACCTCGCCGTCCTGATTGACGGCAACGGGTGCGCCGATGCCCGCGGCGGAAGCGCGCCACTGCTTGAGCACGTCGCCGACGCCGCGTCCATCGTCCCACAGGCCAAAAGTGTCGACCCAGGCATCACTTAGGGCTTCGAATACGTCTTCAGCGTCGCGCCTGACGCCGAGATCGGCAAGACTGGTCGCCGGATAAGGCAAGCCCTGAGGCGCGGCAACGGCATTGACGCCAAAGCCTATTGCCACGGCGTGTCGCCCATCGGGCAGCTTGCTGGCCTCTAGCAATATGCCCGCCAGCTTTGCGCCATCGGCCAAAACATCATTGGGCCATTTCAACGCGATGCGACTATTGCCGCCGAGGGCATCCGCACCGTCGATCCCGATCTTGACGAGTCCGTTCGGCAGTATCTTCGAAAGCGCACGGTTCAGTGAAACGCCAGCGACGAAGCCTAGTGTCGCAGCGGATGTGGGATCGGCATCGGGCACGATCAAGAGCGTGGCCGCAAGATTGCCATATGGGCTTTCCCATTGACGGCCGCGACGGCCCCTGCCCGCAGTCTGCTGGCGTGCGGCAAACCACACGCCACCGGCATCTCCGGCGGTCGCTGCCGCGAGTGCTTCGGTATTGGTGGAGCCAATGGAATCGTAGCCGCGCAGCCGATATCCGGCCGCGCGTGCCATCGGCCCTAGGCTAAAGTCCGTCACCTAGAACAGGCTTCCTGCGGCCGTATGGGCAAAGTTGGCCAGCGGACCACCCACGGTGAAGTAGTAAGTCACGATGAGGAAGCCGCTGACGCCAATGATGATGTTAAGCTCGGCCGGTACCGCTTCGAAGTCACGCACCGGCTCGTCAAAATACATCATCTTGACCACGCGCAGGTAGTAGAAGGCGCTGACCGCCGAAGCCAGCACGCCGATCACCGCTAGCACATAAAGCTGGGCGTCAATGGCCGCGAGGAAGGCGTGCCACTTGGCAAAGAATCCTGCCAGCGGGGGCATGCCGATCAGCGAGAACATGATGATAGCCATTACTGCGGCCACGAATGGCCGCTTCTGCGCCGCGCCGGCAAGCTCATCGATAGTTTCGACAGCGCCGTTCTCGGTGCGCAGCGACAGTAGGCAGGCAAACAGGCCGACCGTCATTGCCACATAGATCGCCATGTAGATGGCGACGCCTTCGACGCCGACCTGGGTGCCCGACGACAGGCCGACCAGGGCAAAGCCCACATGGCCGATCGACGAATAGGCAATCAGGCGCTTGATCGACTTCTGGCCAATCGCAGCAAAGGCAGCCAAAACCATTGAGGCTATCGACAGGAAAATCACGACCTGCTGCCAGTCGCTGGTGATGCCCTGGAAGGTGTCCATGACCAGTCGAACCATCAGCGCCATCGCCGCAACCTTGGGGGCCGTGGCAAAGAAGGCGGTGACTGGCGTAGGTGCACCCTCGTACACGTCCGGTGTCCACATGTGGAACGGCACTGCTGAAATCTTGAACGCAACGCCCGACAGCAAGAACACCATGCCGAAGATCAGACCGATGGAACGGCCCTCATCAGCAATTGCCATGACGATTTCCTGCAGGTTGGTATGGCCGGTAAAGCCATAAACCATTGAGGCGCCGTAAAGCAGGATGCCGGAGGCCAGAGAGCTCAATACGAAGTACTTGAGGCCTGCTTCGGTCGCCCGGCTGTCGTCGCGCTTGATGGCCGCGAGAACATAGAGCGACAGCGACTGCAGCTCGAGGCCGACATAGAGGCTCATCAGGTCGTTGGCCGACACCATGGCCATCATGCCAAGCGTCGCCAGCAGAACCAGAATGGCAAACTCGAACTTGTGTGTGCCGTATTCCTCGGCACGCGGCAGGGCCAGCATCAGCGAGAAGGCCGACCCGCCCAGCACGAGCACCTTCATGTAGCGGGCAAAGCTGTCGGAGATGAACAGGCCATTGAACAGCACGCCTTCGGATGGGGCGAACAGGATGATTGCGGCCACGACAAGCAGCAGCAACACGGCGCCATAGGAGACCAGCCAGGAGCGTTCCTTGTTGATCACCACGCCGACGAGCAGAAGCACGATGGCGCCGACGGCCAGCAGCATTTCCGGATAGGCGGGAGCCAGGCTCGCGAAATCGGTAACGTCTGAGTTCACGGGTCTCTCCTAGTGTGCAGCAGGCTCGGCAGCCGGCGCTTCTTCAGCGGGGGCAACCGGTTCGGCATGAGCAAGCGGCGCCTGCGCGTCAGCCAGCGATACGGCCGGGTCTAGGCCAACTGCAGTCGAATAGCGGGTAACGAGATTGTCGACAGCCGCGGCCGTCGTATCGAGGATCGGTGCTGGATAAAAACCAAACACAATGGTCAGCACGATCAGCGGATAGAGAATGACCTTCTCGCGCAGGTTGAGATCGAGGATGCCCCTGAGGCTTTCCTTCGTCAGTGCGCCGAAAATCACCCGGCGATACAGCCAGAGCGCATAGCATGCCGACAGGATCAGCCCGAACGAAGCGCCGAACGCCACCCAGGTGTTGACCTGGAATATGCCCAGCAGCGTCAGGAATTCGCCGACAAACCCTGAGGTACCGGGCAGGCCGACGTTGGCCATGGTGAACACCATGAAGGCGAAGGCATAGCGCGGCATGCGCTCGACCAAGCCGCCATAGGCCGAAATTTCGCGGGTGTGCATGCGGTCATAAATGACGCCGACGCAGAGGAACAGCGCACCGGAAACGACGCCGTGCGAGATCATCTGGAACAGCGCACCCTGAATGCCCAATGCGTTGCCGGCGAAGATACCCATGGTGACAAAGCCCATGTGCGCCACCGACGAATAGGCGATCAGTTTCTTGATATCGGTCTGCACCAGCGCAATCAGCGAGGTGATGATGATGGCGGCAACGGACAGGAAGAAGATGATGTTGGCGAACTGCATCGAAGCGTCGGGGAACATCGGCAGGCTGAAGCGCAGGAAACCGTAGCCGCCGAGCTTGAGCAGGATGGCAGCCAGGATCACCGAACCAGCGGTGGGCGCCTGAACGTGGGCTTCCGGCAACCAGCGATGGAATGGCCACATTGGCATTTTCACAGCCAGTGAGACAAAGAACGCCCACCATAGCCACGGCTGCCAGGATTTTGGGAACTCATGGGTCAGCAGGCGCGAAATGTCTGTTGTCCCGGCATTCCAGTACATGGCCATGATGGCCAGCAGCATCAGCACCGAACCCGCAAACGTATAGAAGAAAAACTTGTAGCTGGCCTGGATGCGCTTTGCGCCGCCCCAGATACCGATGATCAGGAACATCGGCAGCAGCGTGCCCTCGAAGAACACGTAGAACATTGCCAGATCGAGCGTGGTGAATACGCCGATCATCAGAGTTTCGAGGATCAGGAATACCATCATGTATTCCTTGACCCGGCTATCGACTTCCCAGCTCGCGAGGATTGCGAACGGCATCAGCAGCGCCGTCAGCACCACGAACAGCACCGAAATGCCGTCGACGCCGACACGATAGCCGATAGTGTCGCCGATCCAGGGCTTGTTCACAACGAACTGGAACCCGGCATTGGATGGATCGAAGCTCTGCCACATGGCCAGCGACAGCACGAGCGTGACCGCCGTGATCACGAGGGCCATCCAGCGGATGGCATCGACAGAGTTCTTAGGCGTGAACAGGATCACCACCGCGCCGACGAAAGGCAGCCAGGTGAGGACTGTGAGGATGGTATTTGCGAAGTTCATCAGATCAGTCCCCCGGCCGCGATGGCCCAGGTCAGCAGTGCCGCAATGCCGATCAGCATGGCGAAGGCGTAGTGGTAAAGGTAGCCGGACTGGAGCTTGACGACCCATGAGGTCACGTTCTGCACCCGGCGGCCAAGGCCCTCCGACAGCGTCTCGTCGATCAACCAGTCATCGAAACCCTTCCACAAGGCGCGTCCGACCCACAGGGCAGGCCTGACGAAGATCCTGTCGTAAAGTTCGTCGAAGTACCACTTGTTGAGCAGGAACTGGTACAGCCCCGGGTTCGTAGCGGCCAGACGGCCCGGCATTTCAGGACTACGGATGTACATGATGTAGGCGGTGCCTGCACCAATCAGCATAGCGATAGTCGCGCTCCACTTCACCCAGAGCGGTACATGGTGCGCCGCCTCGATGATCTCGTGATCGACCACGATGGCGCCGGCGAAGAAGTGTTCGATATGCTCCACGTCATGGAAGAACATGCCGTAGAACACAGCACCCGCGAGGACTGCACCAACGGCCAGCACATAAAGCGGTATCTGCATAACCTTTGGCGCCTCATGCGCGTGGTCATAGGCTGACCCATGCGCGTGATGATCGTCATGGGCATGATCGTCATGCGCATGCGCTGCATGATCATCGTCCAGCGGCTCGTCATGGCTGTCGCCATCATGGGCTTCGACGTGATGACCATGCGCATGCTCTGCGTCGCGCGGCGAGCCGTGGAACGTCAGGTGGATCAGGCGCCACGAGTAAAAGCTGGTGAACAGCGCGGCGATGACCAGCAGCCAGAAGGCGAACATGCCGGTATTGCCGCCGACCGCATAGGCCGTCTCGATGATCGAGTCCTTGGAGAAGAAGCCGGCAAAGCCGATGAAGTCGGTGCCCGGAACGCCGACGCCTGTCAGGGCCAGCGTGCCGATGATCATCATGGCATAGGTAATCGGGATCTTCTTGCGAAGGCCGCCCATGTTGCGCATGTCCTGCTCGTGATGCATGGCGTGGATAACGGCACCGGCTCCGAGGAACAGCAGCGCCTTGAAGAAGGCATGCGTGAACAGGTGGAACACACCGGCCGAGTAGGCCCCTGCCCCCAGCGCCACGAACATGTAGCCGAGTTGCGAACAGGTCGAGTAGGCGATGACGCGCTTGATGTCGTTCTGCACCAGGCCGACCGTGGCCGCGAAGAACGCAGTGATGGCGCCGATGATCATCACGAAGGTCAGCGTAAACGGCGAGGTCTCGAACAGAGGCGACAGGCGCGCCACCATGAACACGCCGGCGGTCACCATGGTCGCCGCATGGATCAGCGCCGACACCGGCGTTGGGCCTTCCATGGCGTCCGGCAGCCAGGTGTGCAGCAGGAACTGCGCCGACTTGCCCATGGCACCCATAAACAGCAGCATGCAGATCACGGTCATGGCATCGAGTTGCCAGCCGAGGAACTGCATCACCGGCAGGCCTGTGGTGGAGAACTGGCGGGTCGCCTCGAAGGCACCGTCAAAGTCGATATGGCCCAGCACCATGAAGGCGCCGAAAATGCCCAGCGCAAAGCCAAAGTCACCGACGCGATTGACGACGAAGGCCTTCATCGCAGCAGCATTTGCCGTAGGCTTGGTGTACCAGAAGCCGATCAGCAGGTAGGACGCCAGGCCCACGCCTTCCCAGCCAAAGAACATCTGCAGGAAGTTATCTGCGGTGATCAGCATCAGCATGGCGAAGGTGAACAGCGACAGGTAGGCAAAGAAGCGGTTGCGATGCGGATCGTCGGCCATGTAGCCGATTGAATAGACATGCACGAGGCTCGACACCGTGTTGACCACGACCAGCATGATGGCAGTCAACGTATCGACGCGCAGCACCCAGCGCAGGTCCATGTCGCCGACCTGGATCCAGCGCATGATTTCGATCTTGAGGACCGTGGTTTCGCCGTCGACAACAGCGCCCATCAGCCCGCCGCCAAAGGCGACCGGCAGGAAGACGACCCAGCTCAGCACCGCTGAAATGATCAGCAGGCCGGTGGTGATAAACTCGCTCGGGCGATGGCCGATGGTGCGGCCGAGAAGCCCCGCAATCAGCGCACCGATGAGGGGCAGGAAAACAATCGCTTGAATCATAGCGGTGGTTCTTAGCCCTTCATCTGGTTGACGTCTTCAACCGCGATCGAGCCGCGGTTGCGGTAGAATATAACGAGCAGGGCCAAGCCGATGGCCGCCTCTGCAGCAGCCACGGTCAGGATCAGCAGCGCAAATATCTGCCCCTGCAGATCGTTCAGCGCAGCACTAAACGCGACCAGGTTAAGATTGACCGCCAGCAGGATCAATTCAATCGACATCAGGATGACGATGATATTCTTGCGGTTTATGAAAATGCCGAACACGCCGAGCGTGAACAGAATTGCGGCTACGGTCAGGTAGTGACCGAGCTGGATACCCAAGCCCATGTTTGCCTCCTACAGTCCTTGACCGCTTTTGACTTTGACCACTTCCAGCGTCTCGGATGGCCGGCGGGCCACCTGATCGACCGGGTTCTGGCGTTTGACGTTCGACTTGTGGCGCAGCGTCAGCACGATGGCGCCGATCATTGCAACCAACAGGACAGCTGCCGCTCCCTGGAACAGGAATACATAGCGCGTATAGAGCACCAGCCCGATAGCGCGCATGTTGTCCGTGGTCGCATCTATCGGCAGCGCCGACCCGGAAGCCGCTTCCGGCGACACGACAAAGCTACCAGCCAGCAACAACAGCTCGAGCAGCAGGATTACCCCGACAACGACGCCGACCGGCGCGTATTGCAGGAAGCCCTGCCGCAATGAGGCGAAGTCCACGTCAAGCATCATCACGACGAACAGGAACAGCACCGCAACGGCGCCCACATAGACGACGATCAGCAGCAGCGCCAGAAATTCGGCGCCAGCCAGCATGAACAGACCCGAGGCATTGAAGAACGCCAGGATCAGGAACAGCACCGCATGCACTGGATTGCGCGCCGAGATCACCATCACGGCGGAAGCCACGAGGATCGCCGCGAACAGGTAGAAGAAAA
>JAQGKG010000410.1 GCA_028290245.1 Devosia sp.
CGTCGATGAAATGCTAAAGATCTTCCACGACGACGCGCCGTGGATTTTCCTCTACTTCCAGCCCGACTTCTACGGTGTTTCCGACCGCATCAACTGGACGCCGCGCCGCGATGAATCCATCGAAGTCTGGACTGCGTCACTGAAATAGCCCGACCCGTCACAGCCAAAACAAAGGGCCGGTTCGCACCGGCCCTTTTTCATTTGAGATTTTGGCGCATCAAACCAGTGCTTCGCTGACCCGAACGGTACCGCCCTTTTCGGACACTGCGATCGCCGTGACCCTAGCTCCAGGCCCCGTCGCCTTGACCAGCCATTCGACCGGTTTGGCGGTTGGCGACCATTGCGGACCCCAGTTGGAAAAGGCGAACTTGCGCTCGTTGCGACCGGCCAGGTTGCCGACGTCCTGTGTCTGCGGATTGATCATCAGCGTGGCGTTTTCGAGATCGAGCGTGATGGTGACCGGCTTTGCCACCTTGTTCTCGATGGCCACGTCGGAAAGGTTGGTCGGCAGATAGCCATGGTTGGCCACCACCGCAGTAACCTTGAACAGGTCGGCGCCAAGCGCCTCGACGACGAATTTGTCGATCTTGACCTGCGGCGCGGCAGCGGCATGGCGCAGGTTGAACAGCGTGTTGTTGTGGCAGATTTCCTGCAGCAGCTTGCCCGGCGGATTGCGATAGCTCCAGATATACACCATGCCGCCCACTTCGACGGGCCCAAGTTGGGGGTGCTCAAACTGTTCCCAGTCACGGAAGCCATGCTCGCCCACATTGTCGAGCACCCATTCGAATACCTTCTTTTGGGTATCGGCATCGCGCGGCCCCAAATTCATGAAGCCCTTCTTTTCGACGCCGGCGGTCCGTTCCATGTCCCAAAGCTCGGTCGAAAAGCAGATGATGCCGAGCTCTTCATAGACCCAGTCCTTGAGGCTGCCGTGGCGGCCCTTGGATTTGTCTGGAGTGAAATCCTCATAGGTCGAGATCACCGGGTAGCCGGTCAGCCGGGTGCCGACGCCGCCGATGTCCTTATACAGCGCCAAATCGCGCGGGCTCATATCGGCGTCGTATTTGAGCATTGAGGGCCGCAGGATGATGCCGCCATGGGTATGGTAGGCGCACATGCCGCAGATATTGGGATGATCGAGCACCAGCTTGCCCATCGCCATGGCTTCCGGCTCGGAGAATGGATAGGCGCCCGCGCCATATTCCTGGGGTGACCAGTTGATCGGGAAATTGCGGTTCATATTGCCGTCTTGCTGCTGCTCGATCTTGACGTGCACGCCGTCAAAATTGCGGATCAGCCCTTCGGGATAGATGCGATAATACTCGCCACCCTCCTCGCCGGGCTCGCGCTGCACCATCAGGCGCGCATCGCGCTCGGACTTCTTCCATTCCCCGGTGGGATCGGGCACGCGCATGTTGACGATGTAGCCATCGCCGTTGATGTCCTGCGGGATCAGGCCTTCGAGCCGATCTTCGCCGGGCAAGAAGCGGCCATTGCCGCACCACGGGTGATAGGGCTCCTGCAACGCGAGTTCCGCGCCATCCGGATTGATGCGCGGAATGACATAGAACACCTGAGCATCGAGCAGGCGGGTGACCTCGGGGTCGGTGCCGTAATTGGTCAGCATGTACCAGATGCCGTAAAGCGCCGTTGCGCTGGTGGCATGCTCCTCGGCATGGATCTGGGCGTCGATATAAAAGCCTGGCTTTTCAGCACCGGGGCCGGTCCCCGGATTGGTGATTTCCATCAACCAGACCTCGCGGCCGCGATGGGACTTGCCGATCGAGCTGAGCGTAGCAAGCTCGGGATAGGCTGCCGCCAGCGCCTTGAGATACCCCGTCATTGCTTGGTAGTCGTAGTAGGTATCGAATGCGATATCGACTTTGGCCATGTGCGGTCCCTGATGGCTATGCCGGCCCTTGCCTCTCCAAAAGCGGAAAACGGTGCCAGGCAGTTCATCAAAAGTTTGTATTACAATTATACAAATGGCAACCGACCTCTGCCGATGCCGCTATCGTCATTGGTGAGGGCTGCCACGCCAACGGCAGGATGGCGACGGTCACGAGAACCGTTGCGCCGGTATCGCCAGGATGGCCGGCGTGGCCTGGTGACGCCGAGAAAGGTGGCTAGGAAGATTGCTTTGGCCGAGGGAGACGGCAATGTGTTGCCAGGTGGCGCGCATGGTCACGTTTGGAAGGCGGATCATGGGGGCGATATCGAGCACTCGCATGTGCACGATGGCAACGTCTACTGTTGGACAATGTGTGAAGCAGTCGAACCTATGTCTGCTTTTGGGGCACTGGAAACTGTCATCAGGCGACAGAAATGGGGTCGACAACTGCCACCTTGGTTGGGCGCCGAAAAGGCGGGCAGCGTCCTAACCTGGATCTCGCTAACCACGGATTGGGTCAATATGCTGGGCATAGCATCAGTTATTTCCGGACACCGCCAGCAGGTCGGCCACCTTCGCGGCGAATACATCCATCTGGAAAGGCTTACCCAGCATGTGCATACCACGCTCAAGGTGACCGTGGTTGAACACCGCGTTCTCGGCATATCCGGTGATGAAAAGCACCTCACGGTCGGGGCGTTTCTCGCGGATGACCTCGGCAAGTTGTCTGCCGCTCATGACGCCCGGAAGGCCGACGTCGGTGACCAACAACGCGATCGAGCCGTTGGCGTCGAATATCTGAAGCGCTTCGTTGGCGTCGCCGGCTTCGAGCACAGTGTAGCCCAGATCATCCAGATGCTCGGACGCAACCATGCGTACCAAGGGCTCGTCGTCCACCAGCAAGACGACCGGGCCACCCACCACAGCCGGTACTGCGACGGTCTCGTCCCCGGCCGTCTCCTGAGCATCGTCCCCGAAATATCGAGGGAGATAGATGCACACCATCGTGCCCTGGTCCACCTCCGAGTAAATGCGGACCGCGCCGCCAGACTGTCCGGCGAAACCATGAACCATTGACAATCCCAGCCCGGTGCCTTGCCCGATAGGCTTGATGGTGAAAAATGGATCGAAGGCACGCTCTAAGACTTCCTTAGGCATGCCGGAACCGGTATCGCTGACACATATTGACCAGGCTTCAGCGCACGCTCCTTTGCGGCGGCGCCGTCCATCCAACGATTGGCTGTTTCGATCGTAATCTTGCCGCTATTAGGCATCGCATCGCGGGCGTTAATGCACAGGTTGAGAAGTGCGCTTTCCAGCTGACCAGGATCGGCAAAGGTATTCCAAAGCCCTGCTTTGCCAATCGTCTCGACCGCGATCCGGGGGCCGACGCTGCGGTTGACCAATTCGAGCATACCGTCGACCAGCCCGTTCATGCACACGGGCTTCGGGTCCAATGTCTGTCTGCGAGAAAAAGCCAGCAGTCGCTGAGTCAGAGCAGCGGCCCTCCGAGTGGCAGCCGAAGCGTCCGTCAGGTAGCGCTCCACCTCGGACACGCGACCCTGCGCAAGGCGTGTGCTCATCAGCTCGAGGCTGCCGGAAACGCCGGCGATGATATTGTTGAAGTCGTGCGCGATGCCGCCTGTCAGCTGTCCAACCGCTTCCATCTTCTGGGATTGCCGGAGCGCCTCTTGTGCAGCCGCAAGTTGCGCGGCTGCCTCTTTTTCGCCGGTTATGTGCCGACCGGTGGCATAGATGCGGCTGCCGGCCGGTGCTGCCACCCATGCAATCCAACGAAAGCCGCCATCTTTGTGCCGATACCGGTTCTCTACGACCGGACGCTCTCCAACGGTCGCCGTTTCCAAGGCATCCTGCGTAACGTCGGTGTCCTTCGGCACGATGTATTCGAAAATGGAACGTCCAACTATTTCCTCAGCGTTCCAACCCAGAATCTTGGTGGTCGCGGGATTGATCGCGAGGAAGGTGCCCGCTTCGTCGATGATGACGTTGAGATCCTGGCTGTTTTCCCACATGCGACCGCGGTCGGCGACAGCAGCGGTGAGTGCCTCGTTTCGCTCGACTTCGTCGGTAATGTCTCGCGCGGTGCAGTAGACGTAACCATCCTCGGGCACACCCACCCATGACAGCAATCGATAGGTACCGTTCTTGTGCCGGTATCGATTGGCAACTTGATGGCGGGTTGCCCAACCTGCGTCAGCTCGAACTCGCCCCGGCTGCGCTCTAGGTCGTCCGGATGCAGCAGCTCCCAGATGAACATCGATTTCACTTCCGCCTCTGTCCACCCCAACACGGTGAACCAGGCCGGGTTGGAAGTCTCGAAGTAGCCCTCGCTATTCAGCGCGCCCATGAGATCGGGCGTAACCGACCAGGTCCGACTTCTGGCTCGCTGCCGTGCCAGGATTTCCTTCTCGCGCTCGTCGGCAATTTATCAATCACAGACTGTCCTCGGCGTAATTCGATGCATAATCTGTCAACGTCGCAACCAAGCCCCAATGCGACCGATCTTTAGCGGCTCCGGCTTGTGCCCATCCGGCAGCAGTTCCTGCAGCTGGTTGTGAATTACTCCGTGGGTGAAGGGTTTGGCCGAATACGGCCGCCTCTGGCATGTCGCCAGGCTTGGGCCTGATTTCGCCTGACGCCACGAGGATATTGACGTCCAGCCAGTCCGTAGTGCAACGGCGCACCAGGTCGAAGCCGGACAGTTTTCCGGGGAGCATTTGCACATCCGTGAACAGGAACTGGATGCTTGGGCCGGCCTGTCCCAGAATGGCCAATGCTTCTATGACGCCCGAGGCCTCATGAACCCGGAACTCGGCGTTCTGCAAAAATATGAGAAGCGTCCATTCGGATTAGCACGTCATCGTCTGCGACCAAGACATAAGGCGTGTAGTCGTAGTCCGACATGTCATTGGCTCGCTGCAAAATCCAGACAGAAACGCATGGACTGACAATCCGATCCTGCCGCAATCGTGTGCAGAGCCACAGATTTCAGGTGATGGCTTTACGATCGATAAAGCACACTGGGAGTGGATGAGGCGTTTTTGGGAGGAAACGCTGCCGCCTCGGGGATGGTGCGGAACCCTTGCAGAAGCGGTGCATTGTCGGGCAAACAGCACGCACACGCCCTGGGCGCGCTGGTTATGAAAGCCGCAGACGGTGTCCCCACCGTAGGCGGCTTTCTCTGTTCCACTGATGTGATGGCGTCAACTGCGAATGCCTGAGAAACTGCTAAGCTGGCCTCACCTCCGCAAGCCTTTTTTTGGAGTAGTCATCGCCCCAGCAGACTGCGACCTCCCAGGCAGCCGAGGCCTGAGGGGCAATATCTCCAGTGCAGGGTCGAGTTGGGCTGCGTTGTGAGGTAGCTCGAGGTCAAGCTCGACAGCGTCGACGTGAGATTCATCCCACTCAATTAGAGCGACGTGTTTCTGCGTTATGAGAATATTGCGCGGATTAGCGTCACCGTGGACGACGGACGTTGGACGACCCAGTAACCTCCCCCAAGCAGCCCTGCATCGCACCACAGCCTCAGCGGGCATCTTTGTGAGGTCAATCCGAGTGCCTCGGTCAGCCTCCAGTAGATCGATAGAAGATCGCCAGCCTGGGCGTTGAGGCCAGCTTTGTGTCAGTCGATGTACTTCGCGCAACGTGGCGGCGACCCGACGCCAGTCGTCCTCTGTTCTGGTGGCACGCCTGTGAGATATCTCATCACCACCATCCCATCCACGAACAACCGGCCATCCGTAGTGGGGATGGGCACCGGAACTATCAAGCCATTTCGATTGAGGTGTTGGAGGAGTTCTGTCTCCCATGCCAGATCAGCGTCGCTCCGCTTACCGAGGCGCGCCACTGCAAGCGTTCCCGCGACATGCACACTCCAGACGTCGTTGGCAACGCCACCGGTGAGACGTTCCAGTTGTGTGGCGTCTTTCCCCCAACGTTCAAGTGCTTCCCAGCCCATCGCAGACCCACATGACTTCAGTTAGCGCAGCCAAGAATGCTGTTTATCATGGCTTTCGATCAACGAGGAGAATCCGCTTTTGGGACTAGGCGTCCTGAGGAGCAATGACCGCAATGGGGTCGACTCCTGCCAGCCGCCGATCACGACGAGGCATGGGCAAACTATCAGGCGAGCGTTTATCGTGAGATGGCGTCAGGTCTGATTTTTTTGCATCTGGCTGCGCGACAGACTGCCAAGTTGGGCAAGCTCGGCTTGGGCGTGCTCGAACCATTCACGGGACTCAAGGCCCTGGCGCACGCGATAGTTCAGTCCGCCCGGAGTCTCATGGTTGACCGGCAACTCGTGGCGGCCTTCGGCGCTGGTGAGGAGCGCCGTCTTGCTAAGGCTCGCCAGCAACGACTGTATATAGCGCACCGCACCTTCCTCGGGAGCCCCGCGTTCGATGGCGCCGGCGATTAAGGCGTTCTGAAGTGTGAAAAAACTCGACATGAACGCGCTGGGTGGTGACAGCGCCAGCATCGCTGCTTCGCTATCCGTCACAATCAACTCGCCAAGATTGCTAAACAACGCGCTAACCACAGGCACTTCTGGGTAGGCCAGTATAGGCCCTTCGCAGCGAGCGATCATGGGCAATGGCACCATGCGCATGACTGTCGATTGTGGTGCAAGCACCTGCAGTTCCTCGAGCGTCAGACCACTGACGAAAGAGAGAACGATCTGATCGGCGCGGAAAGATATGCCGGCCAGCGCATCTTCGAGCTGAGCGGGGCGGACTGCCAAGACCACGATATCGCTGGCGTCCGACAAGGCAACGTTGTCATCGAACAAGCTCACTTGTGAAAACCGACCGGCCAATGCACGCGAGAAGTTTTCGGAACGACGCGAAGCATGAATGGTGAGGTCGGGGCGCTTGTTCAGCAAGCCTGTGATGGTTGCGTGGCTGATGGTGCCGGTGCCGATAAATCCCATCCGCATGAAGCTATCCCCGATGTGATTGCGCTTGGTCAGCCATATAGCGTGCGCCAAACTGCCACAACCGCTGGCGCAAAAACACAGTGACCACGTTGCCTCGCCCTTCTTCTCCGAACTTAATGAAAAACGTGTGCTGGTCCCGTCAGACGCACCGAGTGAACACTATAGACGTTCCGGCGGGAGCTTTCGGGATTCCCTAATTTGACTGCTAAAGACTTAGATGGGGTGGTGGGTTCAGCCGGTCGATTGTGACCAACCTGCTTCTGCCTAACGCTGTGGATCAATCCTGTACCGGCAATACTGCGGCCCTACCAAGCTCGGTTAGACCATAGATCCCTCTGCTTTCCCGTACGAACCAGCCGTAGACGTTTCGTCTCAACATTGCTGGTGCTGTGACGACCAACGACTTGAGCTGTTTTGGGCTTTGTGGTCCGGTTAGCAACGCCGTGGCGCACAAAATGCAACCCTGTCTATAGGCCGTCATCACCGGCTTGCCACGTCCGCCGCCCTTTTGCGGATCTCCCACTCTGCGCCTGTGCTCATCCAGAAGACGAGATCGCCTTTTTGCATCACGGCGAGGCGTAGCCGCAAATGGAGCGACTATGACAGACACATCTCCGGCGTCCGAAACGGACATCACCCCAAAGCCAAGCCGCCGACACAGATTTCGGAACCGTGCATCATGCTCGCGCCCCCGTGCGGTCTTGGAAGATCGAGCAGCAAGCCAGACTTCGTCGCAGAACGAGGCCCGCTTCACGCCTTGCATGACCAGTTCGAGATTAAAGGTGAGCTTCATTTCGCAGACAATGACCACCGGCAGGTCGTCATCTTTTACTCCGACGAGGTCACAGTCGATGATCTCGCCTTTGACGGAATATCCTGCATTCTCGAGGAAGGCCTTCAACGGAAGGTAAAGGTCGGTTTCAGCCACTTGGTCACTTCAGATCGAGATGCTCACGACCTCGATGTATCTGAGTCCGCCACTCCTCGCTGTACGGAAACGATTAGCGGTGATGGAGCATGCTGCAGAAGCCTATCCATGTTTTTCGTCAATTTGGTAACCAATGACTCAAACGTGGCTGTCGTATCTCGGGTGGGTCGTTCGTTGTTCAGTTGAACTCTCGGAGAACCACTAATGTCATTTCAGGCCTATCTGGACGCCGTCGAAACCAAGACCGGTAAGACGCCGCGACAACTCATCGAGCTGGCACAAGCAAAAGGCTTTGACGGCGCAGGAACGAAGGCGGGTGATATCCTTGCGTGGCTCAAGGCTGACTATGATCTTGGCAGAGGGCACGGCATGGCGCTGGTGCACGTCATTAAGCATGGCCCTCAGATCGACGCAAAACATGTCGGCGGGGTCGGAACGCATCGAGACGAGAGCGACATGCTTTGGCTCGATGGTACCGCAACCTATCCGCGCTGATAATTTCCCGCGACGCTTCCCTTTGCGAATTGCAACGGCCCTTTCCGGATATCTGCGAGCTGGTGGTGAACGTTTGACTGGGGTCGACAGCGGCCTCGCTGCCCAATTCTGCTCTGCCCACGGATGGTCGGCATTCCTCCAGCGAGTCAGCTTCCATAGGGAGGTCGGGGTCGTAGTTCCTGTTGGCAAAAAATGCATAGAATGATGCCCAGATCGCATCATCTCGCGAATTTTGGTCGCTTTCTTAATAAGCGACCGCCCCTCTCGGAAACCATCGCTTATAACGGGAAGGGACTGCAATAAGGTCTGATGGGCCAATACGGAGTGGGTTGCTGATAGGCAGCTTTTGGAGCAGCCAGTCTAAAACAGAATTCCTTCAACTGGAATTATTCCTCAACCGAACGACCTTGGCGCCGCCTTCAAGTCATCGACGTGGCGGCGCCGAGGTGGTGCCACGGACAACGAGATGGGTATCTAACGTGATCCGAGCATCGCCTACGGAGCGCGAATTGAGCAGGTCCAGCAACAGCGACATGGCGGCGTGGCCGGCCTCGTCCGAACGGGTGGAGACTGTGGTGAGCGACGGATAGGTCGCCGCGCCCAGCACGTCGTCACAGCCGATCACTGAAAAGCTCGATGGCACGGAAACGCCGAGATCGGCCATACCGGTCATAATGCCATGGGCGGTCACGTCGTCGAAGGCGATGGCGGCACTGGCTCCGGTGGCGAGGATAGTTGGCACAACGGCGCGGCCGCTCTCATAGCTTGCTACCCGAGCCGCGACGATATCGACATGCAGGTGAAAGTCCCGCGCGCCCTGCCGTACCGCATTGCGCCGCTGCTGGTTGGACCAGGATGTGGACGGACCGCTGACATATACAATGCGCTTGTGCCCCAGCGCCGCCAGATGCGCGATAGCCTCTTGAACGCCCTGCCCGCTATCGATCAGCACGCGGGGAATGCCCCGCACATCGCGATTGATCAGCACTGTTGGCTTACGCGCGGCGTGGCCATGGATGCGCTCTTCGCTGAGGCGCGAGGCCACCAGCAGCAGGCCATCGACCTGACCGACGAAGCGGTCCAGCAGCTTGTCCTCCTGCCGCCAGCTTTCGTCCGAATTGCCAAGAAACACGCAATAATCCGCGAGGTCCGCTGACATCTGCGCCGCTCGGATTAGTGGTGGAAAGAACGGATTGGTTACGTCGGGCACCACTAGCGCCACATTGCCATAGCGCCCGGTGCTCAGCGCCCGCGCCGTGTGGTTGGGCACATAGCCAATGCTGCTGGCGATTTCGAGAATGCGGCTGACGGTTTCAGTGCCCAGCATTTCGGGCTGGCTGAAGGCGCGCGACACGGTGGATTTGGAAACGCCTGCGGCATTCGCCACATCAACCATGGTAGGACGGGCGTTCTGGCCTTTGCCCTGTATCATCCTGCCTGCCCTTGCGACTCGCCATCTGCGCGCATCCACCTAGTTATCCACATTGCGCAAATTTGTCGCCGTGTGTTGTCCATATATGCCTCTTGACGTGCAACCGGTTGCATAGAATAGTCCCTGCATTCGGAATGGCATTGCCTGCCGCCGAACACAGTATTGGCCCGGAGTGCTTCTGCATGGAAACGAGTGTCTTGCCTTCGTCGCAACCGGATGAGCGTCGGGTCGACAGCCTCGTGGTCAAGAGTTTCGTCACACGCCAGCAAATGGGCGCGGTCGCCGCCGAAGAGATTGCCGCCGAGTTGCGCCAGCTATTGGCCAGCCAGGACCAGGTCCGCATGGTCTTTGCAGCGGCGCCGAGCCAGAGCGATGTTTTGGCCTCGCTGGTCGCAGCCGAGGGTGTCGACTGGGGCCGGGTGACCGCCTTCCACATGGACGAATATATCGGCCTCGCGCCTGACGATCCGGCCCGCTTCGGCAACTGGCTCGGGCGCTACATTTTCGATCTTGTGCCTTTTGC
>JAQGKG010000431.1 GCA_028290245.1 Devosia sp.
GCCGCCGGGCGTGAGGACGATACCGCCGGCCTCGCCGCCGATTTCGAGGACATGATTGAGGGCGATTTCGAGAGCAGTCTCTGGATCGTCGGTCGAGAGCCGGTGCAGAACCCGCGCGGCCAGCATCTTGCGGGCGATGTGCTCGCCATCTCCGGAAAACGCGACGGCGCCGACCTTGTCGTCCGCGTAGTAGCCGCAGCCAGGCTGGGGCGAGTCACCGACGCGTCCTACAGGAGATCCTTCAAGGCCGCCGGTGGAGGTTCCGACGACAAGGCGCCCACTTATGTCTAGAGCGATGCAGCCCACGGTGTCATGCGATCCGGATTTCTTAGCCCTTTGTTCTTCGGGCGGTATCAGATCCTTCGGGTCGCAAAGTTCCAGTCCGCGTTCAGCAGCGAAGCGTCGGGCGCCGGGGCCGGAGAGTAGAATTTCCTTCTCATGCAGCATGGCGCGCGCGACGCTGATCGGATGGCGGACGCCTTGGATGATGGAGACGCCGCCGACGTTACACGCAGTGCCCTCCATCAAAGCTGAGCACATCTCCACCTCGCCATCGGCATTGAGCGCACTACCATAGCCCGCATTGAAGGTTGGATCGTTTTCGAGAACGCGGACCGCCGCCTCGACTGCGTCGACGGCAGAGCCATTGGCCTGAAGAATGGATCGGCCTGAAGCCAGCGCCTTGAGGCAACCCTCGCGGTGTGCGTCAGCTTCTTCAGCCTCAATTTCCTTGGCCCCGCCGTGAAGAATAATTGCCCACATCATGAGGCGCTCCGCAGCGTGATAACGCCGCTTGCAGCGAGTGGCGCGTTGACAGGATCAAAGGTGAGAACCTGGTCCCAGACGTTCTCGATATGGTCACCCAGCAGCACGACCAGATCGCCGGGCCGCGCCAGCCTGAGGCTGAGGTCGGTAGCTTCATCCTCGGGCAGAACGACATGGATGCGATCGGCTGAACAACCGGCGGCCATCGCACCTTCGCGCATCAGCGCCGTGATCGTGCCGGACTCCCGGCCTCGCAGCATGTCGTCCTCCTTGAGCACCAGCACGTCAAACAGCCGCGCGGCTAGCTCGCCCATATGACGAATATCGCTGTCGCGGCGGTCGCCCGCCGTGCCCACCATGCCGATGACACGCTGATGCCGACTGCGCATTTGAGTGACCAGATGACCTAGCGCCCGTAGCCCATCGGGATTATGTGCGTAATCGAGAATGGTGCGGAAGCCGTGCCCTTCATGAATGTTGAGCCGACCGGGGGAGTCCTCAAACGAGGTGGTGAAGTCACGCATCGCGGCGCGGATAATGTTGAGCGGCACCCGATGGCAGTGTGCCATCGCAACTGCCGCAAGCGCGTTTGCGACGTTGAACTCGGCCCATCCCTCGAAAGTGGCCGGGATTTCCGAGACCTTCATGAAGTAGATGGCCTCGCTGTCTTCATGAATGACGATATCCCAGCCTTCGCCCATTCGCTGCCGATTGATGGCCCGGCCACCCCCGGCAACGTGCTCCTTGAGAAACACGGGCCATTCCTCCTGGTCCTTGTGGGTGAAGTAACAAATCTGCCCACCCGCATGTTCGGCCATTGCCGCCGTGAGGTCGTTGTCTGCGTTGAGGATGCTCCAGCCGCCTCGGCGAACTGATTCGACAACCACGGACTTGACGGCCGCAAGATCCTCGATGGTGTCGATGCCTTTGAGACCAAGATGATCCTCAGTTACATTGAGCGCGGCAGCGATATCGCATTCGTCAAAAGCCAGGCCTTCGCGCAAGATGCCACCACGGGCACATTCAAGCACGGCAGCATCGACGGTGGGTTCACGCAAGACTACACGGGCACTGCGTGGTCCGGAACAGTCGCCGGCCATCACACGCTGCCCGTCCAGGTAGACACCGGTCGTTGAGGTCAGCCCCACATGATAGCCGGCGTGCTGGAGGATGTGGTTGAGCATGCGTGCGGTAGTCGACTTGCCGTTGGTGCCCGTGATGGCGAAAGTGGGAATGCGACCAGTTGAGTCTTCCGGGAACAGCATTTCGAGCACTGGACGCGCTACATTTCGCGGACGACCCTGGAAAGGCTCGAGATGCATGCGAAAACCTGGGCCGGCATTGACCTCGATGATGCCACCCCCAGTCTTGCTCACCGGCTCGGTGATGTCTGGACAGACAAAATCAATGCCGGCGATATCGAGCCCCACGATCTGTGCGGCACGACGGGCAATTAGTGCATTTTCCGGATGGATGTCATCGGTGCGGTCAATAGCGGTGCCACCGGTCGAAAGATTGGCGGTGGGCCGGAGCATCACTTGCTGGCCGGGCGCTGGAACAGACGCAGTCGTCAGCCCGCTGATCTGGAGAAACCGCTCCACGCAGTCATCCACCTCGATCCGGGTCAGCACCGAGGAATGTCCTTCGCCGCGGCGTGGGTCCTTGTTGAGCTCCTCGTTCAGGGCGGCATTAGTTCGATTGCCGTCCCCAACGACATGGGCCGGAATACGCTTGGCAACGGCAACAACCTGTCCGCCGATAACGAGAATGCGGTGGTCGTCTCCAGAGAAGTAGCGTTCGACGATAACGGTGCGGCCGTGCTCGCGCGCCTGTTCGAACGCCCAGCGCACGTCCGTCTCGTTTTTGAGATCGATGTTGACGCCGCGACCATGGTTGCCATCGAGTGGCTTGGCAACAACTGGATAACCGAGGTCCTTGGCAGCCTCGATGGCGCCTTCCTCGGAGCGCACCAACTTTCCACTGGGGACGGGCAGGCCAGCCTGTTCGAGCAACGCTTTGGTCAGGTCTTTGTCGGCTGCGATCTCGGTGGCGACTTCAGAGGTGAGGTCCGAGCAAGAGGCCCGGATGCGCTTCTGGTGAATGCCGTGTCCGAGGAGGACAAGGCTGGAGTCATCCATGCGCTGTACCGGTATATGACGGCGCTCGGCCTCATGGATCAACGAGGCCGTGGTGGGCCCGAAAGCGCGACCGGCGGCTAGTGCTGTCAGGTCCTCTAGCCCACTGGGAAAGTCCGTGAACTCGGCGCCATCCGCGATCTCGTCGATATTCTGGATGCCGCGCAGTTGCTCGGGAAGAAGGTTGTTGATCAGTTGCAGGGCAAGACGTCCTGCTGCTAAACCGACAGCTTCGTCTACGTAGCAGTAGAGCACGTTGTAGACGCCGGGCCGCCCCTTGACGGATCTGGTTTTGCCGCGAGTGACGGGCATGCCGACCATATTCTGCAGCTCGATTGAGACATGTTCTACGACATGGCCCAACCAGGTACCCTCGTTCATGCGACGAACGAAGCCGCCCGCTTCGCCATAGGAGCAACCGTGGTCATACAAGCCAGGAAGCAGCGCCACCAGGCGTTCCCCGAATCCATCGATCCTGTCGGTAGGCCACTCTTCAAGTATGCCAAGATCGAGTTGAATCTGGATCATGGGCAGGTGGCTATAAAGGTGCGGACCGCGATAGACCTTTGCGGATACAACCTCTGCTGTTTTCAGCGTCGGACCCGCTACAGGCTTTAAATTGCTAATCATGTTCAGCACTCCTCCGGCCTCTTAGCGCCGTACTGTCGTGCCTACAATGTGAGCCTGGTGCCGCAGTTGCTGCGACTAACGCCCGTTACGCCAGTAGCTCATGATCACCAGGCGGGCGTTGGCTTGTGCATCGTCCCTGACCGTAGAGCCGCGTCTTCCCATTGCATGACGGAGACATAGGTCCGCTCTCATCTCCGTAGCTATGATCCGTATACGACCCTGTTCGGTCAGTCGTGGAAGGACAACGCAAGTAGCGAGGGGTTGGGTAGAAACCGACTCATTTCCGTCATTCCGGATGAGAAAACGGCATCTAGGAAGCAGACATTACTTTGTGGCAGCGCAGGAGGGAGCAGAGATCCTTCAGCGAGCCTTGTACGTCCAGCAGCGAAATGACTTCCTTTAGCCAGAGTGACGGTGAACCAGGCAGCATCTAGACAGTCCGGGACTGTCACGAAAGTTGTTGCTCGATGGCAGTCTTGTCCAGCACTGACCAAACAGCCCAAATTTTGCCGCTCTCAAACTGGTACACGATGTTTTCGGCGAACGAAACTGTTCGGCCATTCAGTTGCAAGCCCAGGAACTCACCCTTGGGGGAGCACTGAAACTCGAGGCGTGCCGCGACAAAGGGCGGCTCGCAAACCAGCAACTCCGCGTGGAAGTGGAGATCGGGTATCCGTTCGAAATCGTTCTCAAGCATTGCCCTGTAGCCTTGAACGCCGAAGGGTCTGCCGTTGTGAACTACGGCGTCGTGCAGGAAGTCGCTTAGACGCGCCCAGTCCTGTGCATTGAGGCAACAGAGATAGCCTCGATAGATCGAACGTAGCTCGGTGGCGGTCATTTCGGCTCCATCGATGTTAGCTGGACGCGATTTATGCAGGTAGCGCGCGCATAGCGCCAACAGGGCAAACCCCGACGCGATGCCCGACGCGAGGGCACAGCTGGAGAAAAAAGGGTTACCGCCCTCTCTTCTCATCCAGCTTTGAAATCTCAGAGTCGGCGAGTCCCGCCATCTGTTCGCCCATGACTTTGAGAAACACCAGAGCCCTCTCGCGATAAGCCGTATGTTTGTCTGGGGTCATTTCCCAAGATCGCCGAAGGCTAACGCCTGCAGAGGCGTGCTTCATCCCGTCGCTTGCGAATAGCGCTAAAGCCACTTGATCGATCAGACTTCCTGCCATCGCTGCACCT
>JAQGKG010000456.1 GCA_028290245.1 Devosia sp.
AGGAGGCCGATGTTGCGCGCCAATGGCGGGAACGGATTGAAGTGCGCACGCAAAATCTCGACAACCCCATCCTCTCGCTTTCCGGCGGCAACCAGCAAAAGGTTTTGTTTGCACGCGCATTGGCGACACGCGCTCCCGTGGTGCTGATGGATGACCCTATGCGCGGAGTTGATATTGGGACCAAACAGGAAGTCTATGCCATCCTGCGCCAAGAGGCGCAAAAGGGCCGAACCTTTGTGTGGTACTCAACTGAAATGGATGAGATCTGTCGGTGCGATCGAGTCTATGTGTTCCGTGATGGGCGGATCGTTGCAGAACTCAGTGGCATAGACATAGCTGAGGATCGGATATTGGCTGCATCGTTTTCGGAGCAGGCAGCGTGAACTGGTTTACCCCTGATCGCCTCCGCCTGCTGGTACCAGCCTTGTCATTGCTTGTTCTGCTCGGCGCCATCTTTTACCTCCAGCCCCGTGCCATGAGTTACGTCGGGCTCAACTTGCTGCTCAACCTTGCGGTGCCAATTGCGCTGGCGACCATCGCGCAGATGTTCATCATGATGGTGAACGATCTCGATCTGTCCATGGGTACCTTTGTCAGCTTCGTTGCCTGCGTGACGGCTACTTTCCTGCAGACCACGCCTTGGTTGGGGCTACTGATCCTTGCCCTATCAATCCTCGCCTATGCCGTGCTCGGCATTGTCATCCACCTGCGCAACCTGCCTTCGATCGTGGTTACCCTGGGCATGAGTTTTGTGTGGGGCGGACTTGCCGTGCTAATGCTGCCGACCCCCGGCGGAACAGCTCCGGATTGGATTCGCTGGCTTATGACCAGCAAGCCCCCTTTCGTTCCCATGGCCATTGTTGCGAGCCTCCTTATCGCAGCGTTGACGCACTGGCTGGTGATCCGCTCTGCTCTGGGTGTACTGCTGCGGGGTGTGGGCGGAAACGAGCGCTCTGTGCAGCGTGCGGGCTGGTCCGTGGTTCGCGCCAAGGCCTTGGCTTATGGCTTTGCTGGCCTGTTTGCCGTACTTGCGGGAATGTCCCTTGTGGGTCTCACTACGTCGGCCGACGCGAACATCGCATTGCGCTACACCCTCCTCTCGATTGCCGGCGTCATCCTGGGTGGCGGGGAGTTCGTGGGCGGACGCGTGTCTCCCATTGGTGCGGTGATAGGAGCCCTGACCTTGACCCTTGCTGCCTCTTTCTTGAGCTTCCTCAGAATTTCCCCTGATTGGCAGATCGGCGCACAAGGCGGCATTCTGATCCTGGTACTTGCCCTAAGGCTATTGCTCAACCAGCAGCAGGAAAGGACGCGCGGCCAATGACCAACGTGCTCCGTAAACCTTGGATTTGGTCGTTTGTCGCGGCTTTTGGAGTGTGGCTGACGACCATTCTCTTCACTGGCGGTGAATCAACCGTTGGCGTAACGCAGGCCGCTCTCACATTTGCAGCATTTTCCGTCATCGTCGGCCTGGGGCAAATGTTCGTCATAACCCTTGGTCCCGGCAATGTGGATCTGTCCATACCCGCTACCATGACCCTCGCGGGAACTGTGGCCCTTAAAACCATGGAGACCAACGACAGCTTGATCGTGGCGGGTATCCTAGTCGCGCTGGCGATCGGCGTATGTATCGGCCTTGTGAATTTCGCTCTGATCAAGTTGCTGCGGATCCCGCCGATTATTGCCACCTTGTCGTCGAGCTTCCTGATCCAGTCCACGGCCATCTGGTACAATCGCGGATTGCGCATCAAACCGCCCGCCACATTGACCCAGTTTGCCATTGGGTCAACGGCCGGCATTCCAAATGTAGCAATTGTGGCGCTGCTGATCTCCATGGGCATGTGGATCCTATTAGAGAAGGGCATCTTCGGCCGTCGCGTCGCGGCCATTGGGCAGAACATGTGGGCAGCGCGTCTGGCTGGAGTTCCAGTAGACGGGACTCGGTTGGCGACGTACGTGCTTTGCGCCACGCTTGCATCTCTCGCTGGGCTGGTCCTGAGCTGCTTCTCGGGTGGAGCAGCTCTCAACATGGGCGCAGAATACCTCCTTACCTCGATCGCAGTAGTTGTCATTGGAGGCACCGCTGTTGCCGGCGGGTTTGCAAACGTTCCTGGAATCTGGGGTGGCGCACTATTCCTGTTCTTAGTCGTTTCGATGCTGAATACCTACGGCGCTAGTGCCGGGCTCCGGATGCTGCTTACGGGCGTCATCATCATAGCCGTCATAATCGCTGCCAGTCGGAAACCAGCACGTTAGTTGGCTGGCCAAACTGTTACTGTTGACATGGTACTCATCCAGCGGGTTATGTGTTTTGGATATAGCTACTTTGTGGCCGCTGGCTCAAGCAAAGCTTGGGATCAGGATCTTGCCGATCAGAGTTCCGTCGGGATGGCAGACGTGAACGCCATCGCCGGCCGACGTCCAGACCCGGCCCTCCGTATCGAGTCGAAATCCATCGAACAGCCCATTGCTGCAATTCGCAAACACCCGGCTGTTCGAAAGCCGCCCGCCAGGATTAACGTCGAAGACGCGCATATGGGCAGGATTATCCGCTCCATGCGTGCGCCCTGTGTCAACGACATAGAGCAGCCTCTCGTCGGGCGAAAACGCCAAGCCGTTGGGTTTGACAAAATCGTCGCAGACAACGCTGACGTCACCTGTCTGTGGATCGATCCGGTACACATAGGACGCACCGATCTCGCTCTCGGCCTTGTTGCCCTCGTAGTCTGAATCAATGCCGTAGGTCGGGTCGGTGAACCAGATCGAATTGTCCGATTTGACTACTACATCATTGGGGCTGTTGAGGCGCTTGCTCTCAAAGCTGTCCGCCAGAACGGTGATGGTGCCATCATGCTCGGTGCGGGTGACGCGCCGCATGCCATGCTCGCAGGTCACCAGCCGTCCCTGCCGATCAACCGTGTTGCCGTTGGAGTTGTTGGCCGGCTGGCGAAATACGCTAACAGCACCGCTGGCTTCATCGTAGCGCAACATCCGATCATTCGGCGCATCGGACCAGACAAGGTAGCGTCCAGCCGGGAAATAGGCCGGCCCCTCAGCCCAGTCGCATCCATCAAACACCTTGCGGATCGTCGCGGTCGGACAGGGCAGGCCCGCAAAGCGCTCATCCAGGGTATGGTAGTCTGATACAGACAAAATAGTCCTCCCATGGAGCAGCAATCAGGGGCTCCTTGCCGCGTCGGTTTCCGGTTCTGCGGTCCCCAATGCCCCGACACTCATCCTGTCTCAGGCGGTACGCCCGTGCAAGGTTGGAACGCAGAGCAAAAGCGCTTCTTAAAGATGCACGGGCAACATCTACTGCTGGTCCCTATTGCTTCTATCGAGAATCTACTAGCGGGCTCAAAATCAACGCGCCAGCATCGTGCAGGCGTCAGTTTGCCGCGAGAGCAGAGCCAACATACGCTTTCGACACAGAGGAGATCATCATGCCGTTCATCAACATCCGCCTTGTTCGCGAAGTCATTGCCCACGATCCAGCGCGGCTGAAGGCCGAAATGGCTGGCAAGATCACGCGCGCCGTCACCGATGCAACTGGCCTCTCCGATAGCGACGTTTGGGTTGTGTTCGAAGAAGTTGCCGCTGCGGACTGGTATGTCGGTCCGTCAAGCGTCGCGCAAAGCCGGACTGCAAAAACCTAGCGGAGCGCCCCTTCACAGCTAACAACCAACGAACACGCTGCGGCAGCTTCGGGAACTTGCGATTTGCCCGTAAACCGCAAGTATGGAGCCGGCAGCTGATTTCGTCCGCTCCGCGGCTCAACGACAGCTATTTTGAGGTCGCTGCCTGAAAGCTGCCGGTCTTCTGTAGGCCCCTTCCCTACCCTGCCCTTCGACGTCCCTGCACTCGAAGGCTGGCATGGGGTGGTTAGCGGACTGTCCGCTTTTAGCAAAACAGACCGAGAAGCAGACGTCGAGGGGTAGCGGAGCAAAGCCAGCCACCCACTATGCACTAGATCCAGTTCGGAACCATATTGCCAGCGTAACGGGCGCCGAAGGCACCCTCCGGCAGGATGTCCCGGATGCGGGCAAGCTCCTCGGTCGACAACGCTGTATTTGCCGCGGCGATGTTTTCCTCAAGGCGCTCGATGCGGCGCGTACCGGGGATCGGCACGATGTCGTCGCCCTGTGCGAGCAGCCAGGCGAGAGCCAGTTGCGACACCGTGATGCCTTTCGACTGCGCGAGAATGCCGAGTTGGCGAACGGCCTCGAGGTTCTTTTCGAAATTGCCTGGCTGCCAGCGCGGATCGGTGCGGCGCATGTCGGTCTCTTCGTAGTCCGCCGCCGGTTTGACGGCGCCCGTCAGGAAACCCCGTCCGAGCGGAGAATAGGCGACAAAGCCAATGCCCAATTCACGCGTGGTTGCCAGAACGGCTTCGACATCGCGCTCGAACACCGAATATTCGGTCTGCAACACCGCGACCGGCTGCACCGCATGAGCCTTGCGGATCGTCTCTGGCCCGGCTTCGCTCAGGCCGAAATACTTGACCTTGCCCTCGGCGATAAGGTCTCTGACGGTACCGGCAACATCCTCGATCGGGACATTGGGATCGACCCGGTGCTGGTAGAGCATGTCGATCTGCTCAACGCCGAGATAGCACAGGCTGTTCTCGGTGACCTCACGAATATGCGCGGGCTGGCTGTTGACGCCGTAATTTCCATGGTCGAGCGTAAAGCCGAACTTGGTGGCGATGACGATATCATCGCGAAAGCCGTTGACCGCTGCGCCGATGAACTTCTCGTTTTCGCCCCAGCCATAGAGCTCGGCCGTGTCAAAGAAGGTGACGCCCAGGTCATAGGCGCGCTTGATGAGATCGAGGCCAGCCTGTGCGTCAGACGCGCCGTAGGCTAGATGAAAACCCATGGCACCATAGCCGATGGCTGACACTTCCGGCCCGTTGACGCCCAATTTGCGTTTTTGCATCGCGATTTCCTTTCCTGCGTGTGCCGACAGATGTAGCGGCGAACGCAGCCCGAGCAGATGCCCAATGGTCCCCAATGATTGCCTGATCCTGCCGATAGCTTGACCTTTCGAGGCAAGCATGGTTGACGTGAGCCCATGTCCGATCTCGACGACCTTCGCGCCATCGCCCTGCGGCACGCAGCCGACCGACACCGCTGCCCTGATCTATGAGCCGGTGGTGTGCCTGGTCCTCCAAGGCCGCAAGCGGACATTTATCGGCGACGGCGTGATCGAATATGGTGCCGGGGAATGCATTCTGGTTGCGGCCGAGGTGACCGCAATGGGGCAAGTGTGCGAAGCGGCTGCCGACGAGCCCTACCTGGCGCTCAATCTTTATCTCGATCCCGCCCTCATCTCGGCGCTACTGCTCGACATGAATGGCTTTGGAGAACGCCCCGTCCAGTCCGGCTTCGTCGTGGCAAAAGCCAATGCGGCCATGCTCGAGGCGTGGCGCAGGCTGGCGGGCCTGCTTGATCGACCCGACGAGATCGCGGTGATGGCTTCCCATCTCGAACACGAGCTGATGTTCCGGTTGCTCATGGGGCCGCAGGGAGACCTGCTCAGGCAAATAGCCGGCGCTGATTCCCGCCTGTCCCATATTCGCCGCGCCATGGCCTGGATCCGGCAGCACCACACTGAACATCTCAGCGTGGACGCCATGGCGGCCGTAGCCGGTATGAGCCTCTCGGTATTCCACCGGCGTTTCAAGGCTGTCACCGGACTCAGCCCGCTGCAATATCAAAAGCACATCCGCCTCCACGAGGCGCGTCGCAGGTTGGTTGCCGATCATCAAGAGGCGGCGGCCGTCGCCTATGCCGTTGGCTATGAGAGCGCGTCACAGTTTTCGAGAGAATACAAAAGACTGTTCGGCGCACCGCCCCGCCGTGATGCCGATACATTGCAGACTGCTGTCGAAACAGGTCCTTGATCCCATTCCGTATATGCCGTCGGCACCCAGTATCCGCCGTCAGCGAGAAGCGATCATGCACCACGGTTTGCCGGTGGAGATGAGACCGCAGGAGTTCAAGCTTATCGGGAAATTTGGTCTACAATCGGGGCCCGGTGGTTTGGCCGAAATCACCGAATACATCTACAATACAGACTTAGAACTGGAACTAAACGCGACGGAGGTTCTGGTCGCTCGGGCTAGGAAGCGGCGCGGCAGGGAAGTAGGCAGGTGCGCCGGGAGTTTGCTTTGTGCTGGCCGCCGCCGATTGAACTGCCGCAGGGAGCGGCTGAGGGCTCGGTTCCGCGGTCCGGACGATTTCAGTGCCGGCGCACGCCAAAAGCCCGTTCGCTTCCAAGCACAGCAGCACCGGGCAAAAGCTGCCAAGAAAAATCGGAATCATCTCGCACATGCCGCAGTCTAGTTCAGAATACGCCCACAAGCCTACCTGACAAAATGATTACAGGGCATGTAATCAATAAGTAATAAAAGTAAAATATTACGAAATCGGGAACAACCCGGGCTTATCGGAATTCCATTCTCATTGCAATTTTCCGGAAGGAGAAAAGGAATGAACAAAAAAACTGTAACCTTCGCCGCCGCCCTACTGCTCGCAACCACTTCAATGGCCAGCGCCCAGGCCATCGTGGTTGAGAGCGACAGCAAGGCAGATGCAAGCGCTGTCGTGGGTGGTACGGCCGGTGGCGCTACCGGCGCTGCGGTCGGCGGCCTCGTATTCGGCCCCATTGGTGCTGTCATTGGTGGCTTCGCGGGCGCTACAATCGGCGCGTCCGCAGGCGTTGAAGCCTCGTCAGTTGAATACGTCCGTTTGAACCCGACCACACCCGTGGTGATCGATGGCTCCGTCGACGTCGGTTACGTCGTCCCCGCCGAGATTGAGCTGCACGCCATCGACGGTGATCCGAGCCACGGTTACTTTTACACCAACGACCGCGTCTACTTCGTCAATCTGAACGACCGCACTGTGGTGTACTCGCCCGGCACCGTTGTCGCCGTCCAGGCAAACTAAGGCGAACCGCCCTATCGGCCGTCCCTCTGGGGCGGCCGTTTTCGTTAGCGCGTCACATCAACAAGGAAAATACCATGTTCAAGACCCGTCTTTTGACGACCGTCGCTCTCGCCGTGCTCTGTCTGCCCGTCGCGGCCCTGTCTCCGCAAATGCCATTTGGATCGACAGCGGCACATGCTCAGTCCGCAACCGTTAGCGTCGGGCTGTTCTTTGACCAGCTCGAGCCGCACGGTGTCTGGGTGAAGCATGCCAAATACCGTTATGTGTTCTGCCCCACCGGTGTAGACGCTTCCTGGCGGCCATACACCCAGGGCCGCTGGCTCTATCTTGAGGGTCGCGGCTGGTATTTTGCCTCTGACGAGCCGTTCGCATGGGCGACCTATCACTACGGCCGTTGGTTTGCCGACCGCTCGCTGGGTTGGTGCTGGGTGCCGGGTACCAAATGGGCTCCAGCTTGGGTTAGCTGGCGGCAGAGCGACAATGTCGTGGGCTGGGCGCCGCTGCCGCCCGAAGGCG
>JAQGKG010000460.1 GCA_028290245.1 Devosia sp.
AACGTCGAGGCCCACGATCAATTGGCCAGCCATGAGTCTTCCTCCGATGTGTGGTTGTTGGCTTGGGACTAGAGCAAATCACGCAGGGTCGCAAGCCAAGCGTCTTCAGGCGAACCAGTCGGGCCAAAAATCCTCGAGCCGCGTCCATTCGCAAAGCAGTTCGCCCGCTGCCAGATCGAACACAAAGCAATTGCCGCCGCCGGTGCCACCCGTCCGGGTCTGATCCTCGCTACGCGAGATCGCCCGCCCTGCGACATGACACTTGAGCAGCGTACCCACCGCCCCATGCCCGCAAAAGATCGCCGGGGTGCCATTCGGCACGCTGGTCAGCGCCATTGTTACTATGCTGACGATCCGGCGCTGAGCATCTGCAGCCGTTTCCCAGCCGTCCACGCTGCGGTCTGGCTTTGCAAAAAACTGGTCGGCGGTGGCCTCGAATAGCTCGGGCGGCAGAAAGCCGGTGGCACTGCGATCATTCTCGCCCATCAAGTGGTCGCTCAAGATTTGCGTGCCCGCCTCCGCGGCTAGCAACTCGGCCAGTTCCAGCGCCTTGCGCTCGCCGCTGGAGATTATCATCGCGCCCCTGGGCACCACGCCAGATTTGGCGAACACCCCTGCGCGACGTCGGCCCTCATCCGAAAGCCCCCACAGCGGCACCGGAACATTGGCATCCATCTGCACCTGCGGGTGCGTTACATACAGCGCCCGCATTGTGACTACCCCCGGCTGAAATGGGTCAGTTCATGCACGATCGCATCCACCTTGCGGATGATCGCCGGCTCGGTCGGATTGCCCTCCGCATCCAGCGCCTGCTCCGCCGGACCGATCCCCAGCAGCGTCGGCACCACCAGCGCCCCAACCTTGCTCAGCGAATCGCGTAGATGGCTCTGCGCGAAAATGGTCCCATACTTGCCCGAGCTGACCCCACCAATGCCGAATATCGCATGGCGAAACACGCTCGGCTTCTGCCGGCTCAGCCACGCCAGCGTATTGACCAGCAGCGGCGGCATGCTGCCGTTATATTCCGGCGTCGCGATAAAGATAATGTCGTGAGTGCGCCAAAGCTCCGCCAGCCGCACCGCTGACTCCGGCAAGTGGTCCGCCTCCAGGTCCTCATTAAAGATCGGCATTTCGAAATCACCGAGCTCGAGGGCAGTGACTCTAACACCCGCCGCCTCCAGCTTGCCGCCGACATGATGCTGCAGCAGCCGATTATACGATCCCTTGCGGATCGAGCCGGATAACGTCAGCGCAGTGGTCATGGGCAAGTCCCTGTGGTGTCAGACAATTATGCCCGTCCAAGGCGACCGACGCAAGACAGGCGGCTGCGTTCAGCGTAGCCCAAACCAGCGCCTGACCATCCGAACCAGCCGCTCGCGCCGATACCGGTAATAGTAGTCGTTGGTCATCAAGTGCCGGTAGGTCCGCTTGAACGCAACCCGCGACCAGGCCAGCCATGGCTTTGGATTAGCCGAATAATGCACAATGCTGGGGTTCAGCACCTCGTGGGCCGGCTCGGCATTCTGCAGGTTCCAGCGGTAATCCAGCTCGAGAATGCGGTGCTTGAAGACGAAATTGATGATGTCCTGATCGTAGTAGAACATGTCGATTTCCGATTGCGGCAGGCTTGTCTGCAGCACCCGGGCAAAATCCACGCCGCGGTACTGCGCCATGTCGATCAGCAGCACCACGGAGTTGAAATAGGGCTCCGCCATGGAGAAGGCGTTGCGCGCCTTGAGGTCCTTGCCAGCGATGCAATGCATGCGGTCCGGCTGTAGCGCCGCCGCGATCGCCTTGCCCTGCATGTCGATCTGAAACAAATCCTCGATGGAACTGCGCACGAAGACGTCGCTATCGAGATAGAGCACGCGCTCGATATCGGGCGGCAGCAGTTCGCCCAGGAACAGCCGCGCATAGATGACCGGCCGGAAGCGCAGCATCCGGATCGTTGGGAAAGCGGCGATGCGATCGCCCAGAACATTGTTGGCCCGCAGGTCCACCATGTTCAGCACCGCTCCATAATCGCTGCCGATGGTTTCTAGGATCGCCTGATGTTCGGGCGTGATACCTTCGATCAGCAGATGAAAGCGGATGTTCTCGGGATGCTGCGTGGTCAGGCACACCGAGCGCATGGTGGCATAGGCGGGCGCCCAGAAATTGTCGTCGAAGGTCAGGGCAATCTCGATCACGCATCACCCCTCTACCGCCTGAGTATTCGTACCATTCGAGCGCAGGTCTCATGGCCTTAGAACCTAAAATCGCCCCACTGGGCGATTTTTACGGTTCTAAGCCTCGAACATCTTCTTGAGTTTGTCGAAGAAACCGCCTGACGTGGGGCTATTCTCCTGCGTCTCGAGCTTGGCGAACTCTTCCAGCAATTCGCGCTGCTTGCGGCTCAGGGCCTGTGGCGTCTCGATATCGAGCTGCACATACATGTCGCCGACGTCCTTGCTGCGGAGCACCGGCATGCCCTTGCCCTTGAGCCGAACGCGCTGGCCCGGCTGCGTGCCGGCGGCAACCTTGACCTTGGCGCGGGCGCTATCGAGCGTCGGCACTTCGAATTCGCCGCCGAGCGCCGCCGTGGTCATCGCAATCGGCACGCGCGCATAAAGGTCGGCGCCATCGCGCTGGAACAGGTCATGCGGGCGCAATGAGATGAAAATATACAGATCGCCCGGAGGACCCGCACGCAACCCGGCTTCACCCTCATTGGCCAGCCGAATCCGTGTGCCGTCCTCGATGCCCTTTGGGATATCGACCGAGAGCTTGCGGTTTTCCTGGCGACGCCCCTGGCCGGCGCAATCCTCGCAGGGCGAATCCATCATCTGGCCGCGGCCCTGACACACCGGGCAGGTGCGCTCGATGGTGAAAAAGCCCTGTGCCGCGCGAACCTTGCCATGGCCATTGCACTGGCGGCAAGTGTGGGTGCCGGTGCCCGGCTTGGCGCCGGAGCCATCGCAGGTGGTGCAGCCGACGAGCGTCGGCACGTCGATCTCGACGGTGCTGCCCTCGAAGCTTTCCTCGAGGCTGATTTCGAGATTATAGCGCAGGTCGGCGCCGCGTTGCTTGGCCGCGCCACTGGCGCTACGCCGGCCTCCGCCATTGCCGCCCATGAAGTCGCCGAAGATATCGTCGAAGATATCGGACATCGACGAGTTGAAGCCGTCGCCAAAGCCGCTGCCAGCCGGCCCGCGTCCCCCATTCTCGAACGCCGCGTGGCCAAACCGGTCATAGGCTGCGCGCTTCTGGCCGTCCTTGAGCGTGTCATAGGCCTCGCTCAATTCCTTGAACTTGGCCTCGGATTCCGAATTGCCGGGATTGCGGTCGGGGTGATGCTGCATGGCAAGCTTGCGATAGGCGCTCTTTAGCGCAGCATCGTCAGCACCCTTCTGGACGCCGAGCACCTCGTAGAAATCCTTTTTGGACAAGAACACGTCTCCAAATGCGACCGGTCGCGTCAGGCGCGCCCCGTCAAATCTTTAAGCCCCAAGCCACCCCTAGATGGCAATCGACCCCGCGCACCACAAGGGGCTGGGGTCGAGTTCGGCAGAACCAATAGCCCGCTCATAGCAAGAGCGAGCCGGCGCTTCAACATCGGTGATTCTTAAGTGGCCTAGCCGCGACGGCTTGGTGCGAAGGCCTTGCTCAAGGCATCGGCGGCGTCGGACTGGGCGAACAGCGCCTTGGTGACGACAAGACCGAGTCCAAAGAACCCCTGCGTCACACCTTCATAGGTCCAGCTGCTGACCGGCACGCCTGCCCGCTCCAGCGCCGCGGCGAGTGTCTCACCCTCCGAACGCAATGGATCAAGGCCTGCCTGGATCAACGTGACGGGAGCGAGACCGCCTAGATCGTCGCGCGCAACGACGTCGATGCGAGAGTCCTTCAGCTCGTCCTGATCATCGAGCAGGTGCCTAAAACGCCAGCGCATCGCCGGCAGGCCAATCGGTCGAGCCCGCAGCATTTCGCCATACGATGGCGTCGCCAGATCACCGCCGGCAATCGGATGAATCAGCAGTTGATGCACCGGCTGCGTCTGGCCTTGGTCGCGCGCTGTCAGCGAAACATGCAGCGCCAAATTGCCGCCCGCATCTTCGCCCGCCACTGCCAGGCGCTTTGGGTCACCAGCGAGATCGTTTGCGGCATTGATCAGCCAGCGCCAAGCAGTCCATGCATCGTCGTGCGCAGCAGGAAACTTGTGCTCGGGTGCCAGGCGATAAGCGACCGACACCACAATGGCTCCGGTGCGCCTCGCAATCGCCCGAGCCGAAGCGTCGTGGCTGTCGAGATCGCCGGTGACGAAGCCGCCGCCGTGGAAATACAGCACCATCGGATTGAGCCTGCTGAGCAGACCGGCCGGACGGTAAATCCGGGCAGCCAGCTCCGATTCGGCTTCAGCGCCGGGGATCGTTGTGTCTTCCGCCGCGACACCATCATCAGGCCGTTCGCGGCTTTGCTGGCCAAATATAGCGGCAACAGCCTCGTCCACCTGCGGCTGGCTCCGAGCCTGTTCGGGCGACAGATGCTCCAGCGAACGCGCGCCGAGCTCGGTCAGGCGATCCAGCACATGCTTCATATCGGCATCGAGCTTGGCCATGGGATCGCCGCTGATCAGCTCAGCAAGGCGCCCGATCGAGTCGGATGGCGGAAGTGAATTGGAATGATCCTGGCCAGAATCGGACATCAGCGGCCTCGCAATTTTGTGAGCTGAGCTTTGATCGGAAAATCCGGCCCGCAGTTAGGCGTGAATAAGCCAATTTAGCGGCACAGGGATTCACGTGAAACTTCTGGGCGGCGGCTGCGCCGCAAAATCCTTCCAGTGGAAGGATTTTAGCCAGAAGGCCATGAGACCTACAGTCGAATGGCACGACAGCGCCACCGCCACAGAATCCGTCCAACCCCGCAGCCATCTGCACAAAGCAAAACACCCTCGAGCAAGCTCGAGAGTGCCGGTCTATGGCAGAGCAGCGAAGCCTAGGCTTCTGCCGTCTCGCCGAGGTTTACATTGTTGTCCATCAGCTTCTTGCGCGCTGCATTGACCGCATCGACGCTGAACTGGTCTTCGTGGTTGAGCACGATGGCCTCAGCGGTCAGGTCGCTGCGCTTGTGCTCGACCAGCTTGGCAAAGCCGTCGCTGACGTCGGGTGCCATCACCAGATCGGTGAGTACGCGGATCGCGCCGAACTTCTTGTGGCGGGCACGGATATTGATCAGCTTGGTGGAGCGACCGTTATCGGCAGTGCGGAATTCCTCGGCGGCAACGAGGCCGGTGAAGAAAGCGCGATCGATGGCGTCGCTATAAGCAGCGCCAGCCAGTTCGGCAATGCGCATCTGGCAGCCAAAGGCGAGGTCGAGATAGCCAAGGCGAACGGCGTTTGCCATCAGCTTGCGCAGTTTTATTGGGTCGGTGAAGGTTTGGGGGTCTGGAATGTTCATTCGCTATCCTAAGCGATACGGCGCCAAATAGCCAATGGAATGGCGTGGTCGGCTCTGGTCGTGGTTTACGTGATAATGAAAAGGGCCCAGCTCGCGCCGGACCCCCTTCAATGCATTCGGATGAGGCTTAGGCAGACTTCTTGTCGTCGTCGTCCTTGACCTCTTCGAAGTCGGCGTCGACGACGTCGTCTTCGTCCTCATCGTCGGTGCCGTTGGCCTTGGCTTCGGCTTCAGCCTGCGATGCCTTGTACATGGCCTCGCCCAGCTTCATCGAGGCCTGCGCCAGCGCGTCGGTCTTTTCCTTGATGATCTCGCCATCTTCACCCTCGATCACGGCCTTGAGCTCGGTGATCGCGGTCTCGATTGCGGCCTTGTCTTCGGCGCCAACCTTCTCGGCATATTCCTTCAGCGACTTTTCAGTCGAGTGGATCAGGCTTTCGCCCTGGTTCTTGGCTTCGACGGCTTCACGCTTCTTCTTGTCGCCTTCGGCGTTCTGCTCGGCTTCCTTGACCATCTTCTCGATGTCGGCGTCGGAGAGACCACCCGAGGCCTGGATGCGGATCTGCTGCTCCTTGCCGGTGCCCTTGTCCTTGGCCGAAACCTGCACGATGCCGTTGGCATCGATGTCGAAGGTCACTTCGATCTGCGGCACGCCGCGCGGTGCGGGCGGAATGCCGGCCAGGTCGAAATTGCCCAGCAGCTTGTTGTTGGCGGCCATTTCGCGTTCGCCTTGGAACACACGGATGGTCACGGCACTCTGGCTGTCCTCGGCGGTCGAGAACGTCTGGCTCTTCTTGGTCGGGATCGTGGTGTTGCGATCGATCAGGCGAGTGAACACGCCACCCAGCGTCTCGATGCCGAGCGACAATGGCGTCACGTCGAGCAGCAGCACGTCCTTGACGTCGCCCTGCAGCACGCCGGCCTGGATCGCTGCGCCAAGCGCCACGACTTCGTCCGGGTTGACGCCCTTGTGGGGCTCCTTGCCGAACAGTTGCTTGACCAGTTCCTGCACCTTGGGCATGCGGCTCATGCCACCGACCAGCACGACTTCGTCGATCTGGGCAGCGGTGATGCCGGCATCCTTCATGGCCTGCTTGCAGGGGTCCATGGTGCGCTGGATCAGGTCATCGACCAGCGATTCCAGCTTGGAGCGGCTGAGCTTGAGCGTCAGATGCTTTGGGCCCGAAGCGTCGGCGGTGATGAACGGCAGGTTGATTTCGGTCTGGGTCGAGCTCGACAGTTCGATCTTGGCCTTTTCGGCAGCTTCCTTGAGGCGCTGCAGGGCGAGCTTGTCGGTGCGCAGGTCGATGCCCTGCTCTTTCTTGAACTCGTCAGCCAGGTAATCCACCAGGCGATGGTCGAAGTCTTCGCCACCGAGGAAGGTGTCGCCATTGGTCGACTTCACTTCGAACACGCCATCGCCGATTTCGAGGATCGACACGTCGAAGGTACCGCCGCCAAGGTCATAGACCGCAATGGTGCCGGTGTTCTTCTTGTCGAGGCCGTATGCCAGAGCGGCAGCGGTTGGCTCGTTGATGATGCGCAGCACTTCAAGGCCGGCAATCTTGCCTGCGTCCTTGGTCGCCTGGCGCTGGCTGTCGTTGAAGTATGCTGGAACGGTGATGACGGCCTGCGTGACGGTTTCGCCAAGATACGACTCAGCGGTTTCCTTCATCTTCTGCAGGATCATCGCCGAGACCTGGCTCGGAGAATACTTCTCGCCCGATGCTTCGACCCAGGCGTCGCCATTTTCGGCGGCCACGATCTTGAACGGCACCAGGTTCTTGTCCTTGCCCACGACCTTGTCGTCATAGCGACGACCGATCAGGCGCTTGACGGCAAACAGTGTGCCTTCGGGATTGGTCACTGCCTGGCGCTTGGCCGGCTGGCCAACTAGGCGTTCGCCATCCTTGGAAAAGGCAACCATAGAGGGGGTGGTGCGCGCCCCTTCCGCGTTTTCGATGACCTTGGGATTGGCGCCGTCCATGACTGCGACGCAGCTATTGGTGGTGCCCAGGTCGATACCGATGACTTTAGCCATTAAACTAGCCTCTCTTTCAGCAAACCCATTGTGAAACCCCTCTTGCGAGGCAGTCCCGTGGCCGCAAGGGCCGGGTTCCTTTGCAACGTGAATGTGCCCATCTCTGGGCCTGCGGCGTATATAGGGGGGTGGCCCAAGCCCTTCAAGCGTCGTGTCGACAGATTTGCCAGCTTCCGACGCCGGCCCGACCCGTGACGAAGCTGAAAAAACTGCCTAGAACAGCGGCCATGTTCACTCCCGGCACAGTGCTGCTTCACGATACGCTCGATCCGCATGGCGAAAACCTGTGGTTCACCGCGCCAAGGCAGCAGCTTGTTGCGCGCAATGGCGCTGAAATCAAGACCGCGCTGCGCCAGCTCGAAGCGGCAAACGCCGCGGGCCTCCATGCAGCCGGCTATCTGGCCTATGAGGCCGGCTTTGCCTTCGAGGAACGACTGGTCCCCTATCTCCCCGATGACGCGCCGCTGCTCTGGCTTGGGATCTACGATGCCCCGGAACGCCTGACAGCCGCCGAGGTCGATCAGCGTCTTTCTGCCATCGCCGGAGATGCCACGGGAGTCGCGCTTGATATCACCCCGCGTTGGGACGAGACGCGCTACGCGACGGCCTTCGATCGCGTGAAAGCCCTGATCGCATCTGGCGATACCTATCAGGTCAATCTCACCCTCAAGGCCGACTTCCGCCTCGAGGGCGATCCCGTTGCCCTCTATCGGGAACTAGTCCGTAAACAAGCTGTGGCCTATGGCGCGCTGATCAACACCGGCGAGCACTGGATCCTCTCCCGGTCGCCCGAACTCTTCGTCTCCAGCCGCGATGGCGCCCTCTCTGCTCGCCCGATGAAGGGCACGCTGAAACGCGGTCGCACCGTCGCCGAAGACGAAGCAGGACGCCTCGCGCTCGCCGCCGACGAAAAAAATCGCGCCGAAAACCTGATGATCGTCGACCTGCTGCGCAACGATCTGGGCCGCATCGCCGAAATCGGCTCGGTCAAGGTCACCGACCTGTTCACGGTCGAGACCTACACGACCCTCCACACCATGACTTCGGGCATCACTGCCCAACGCCGCCCAGACGTCACCACCACCGATGTGCTGACCAATCTCTTCCCCTGCGGCTCGATCACCGGCGCC
>JAQGKG010000473.1 GCA_028290245.1 Devosia sp.
GACGCAGCACAAACTCGGTGTCATCCCGGCCTTGAGCCGGGACCCATCCTGAGATGGATGTCTTGCCGCGAGGTGGATCGTTCGATCGAACTTGCGGCCGGGGTAAGATTTCGAGATGGTCCTCGGCTCAAGGCCGGGGTGACACCGTGGGTGTGAACCCCTCGGCGGCTGGTTACGCCATCAACGCAACCAACCCCTCCGGATCATCCGTCGTGATCTGATCTACCTTCAATTCCAGCAGCCGCGCTACCGTCGCCTGCGTCGTGGCATTGGCGACCTGGATGGTCCAGGCATCAACCCGCTTGCCGTGCTGGTGGAAAGCATCGGCCATGTCGAAGCCCGCCTCGCCTGATAGCGTAACAATCTGCCAGTGCAGATAGATCATGTCCGAACCGGGCAGGGCGGCCACGGCGTCATCGACGAAACCCTGCAAGGCGCCCGCCGCCAGCGCCGCCTTGAAGCGGTCCTCGTCGCTCGGATCGAAGCCGATCTGCATGCCGGGCACCGCATCGGTCAGCAGCTTAATCGCCGCCGCCGAGCCCGAAGAGACAATCATATTGCGAGCCACCGGCGCCGTAGCGCGGGCAAAGTTTTCCAGCGCGTGCGCATCGAGGACGCTCTCGTCCTCCTTGTAGTCGAGCTGCAGCAGCGCATCGGGATGCACAGTGCCCTGGGTCATCAGTGCACAAAGATCGTCGAGCAGCATCACCTTGTCCGTGATCGGCGCGCCGTCATTGTCGCGTAACTGCAGTGTGCGCAGCACGGCATCACTGGTCGCTGCCACTGCGCCCTGGCCGGTCGTTTCGCGCTCCAACGTCAGGTTATGCAGCACGGCAAAGCCTTTGTCGGCCGTCACCACGAGATCTACTTCAATGCTGGCGCCGAGCCGCATGGCCTCGAGAATGCGCGCACCGGTGAATACCGGGTCGGAGGCCTTGCGGCGGCCGCGATGCCACTTCAGCCAGGTCCTGTGGCCGTCGCGTTCGAAAAAAATCGGATCGGTCATGCGTCAACAAGCGCCGGGTGCGACACAGGTGTAACAACGCCAGTCCGATAAATCACTGCGCCATCGCGATAAGCAGCCACCGCCCGCAGTGCCAGCGTCACGCCTTGGCCGGGCTTGAACAGATCAGGATGCGGCACCATTGCCTTCATGCGGGTGCCGTCGAGCAGTTCGAGATCGACCAGCCCATGCGTGCCGTAATCGGTGACGCGATGCACCTTGCCGTGGGCGTTCTGCGAAGCCGCCGTCAGGTCGACCGCCTCGGGGCGGATCGCCAGCGTCACCGGCCCATCGCTCACCGGCACTGGCGTCGAATAGCCCGCCTTGCTGAACACGCCATTGGCCACCACGCCCTCGATCAGGTTCATCGTGCCGATAAACCCAGCCACAAACGGCGTCTGTGGTTCGCGATACACCACGTCCGGGCGGTCGATCTGCTCGGTCTTGCCGTCGCGCATCACCACAATCCGGTCGGCCATCGACAGCGCCTCGTCCTGCCCATGCGTCACGAACAGCGTGGTGATCTTGAGGCGCTGCTGGATGTCGCGCACCTCCTCGCGAAGTCTTTCGCGCAAGTGCTGGTCGAGACTCGCAAAAGGCTCGTCGAGCAGCAGGATTTTCGGCTCCAGTACCAGCGAACGGGCTAGAGCCACCCGCTGCTGTTGGCCACCCGAAAGCTGGGTCACACTACGCGTGCCATAACCGCCAAGTCCCACAAGTTCGAGCACGCCCTCGACGCGGCGCTTGATCTCGTCGGCCGGGACCTTGCGCAGCTTCAGGCCGAACGCCAGGTTCTTGAACACGTTCATATGCGTCCACAGCGCGTGGCTCTGGAACACCATGCCGGTCGGCCGCTTTTCGGGCGGCACGCGGGTGATGTCCTCGCCATCGATGGTCATCAGCCCGGAAGTCGGCGTCTCGAAACCGCCCACCATACGCAGCAATGTCGACTTGCCCGAGCCCGATGGCCCCAGCAGGCACACCAGCTCGCCGTCCGCCACGTCGAGCGAAAAGCTGTCGACCGCCGTGGTGCCATTGGGAAAAATCTTGGAAACGTCTTTGATTTTGAGAACGGACATAAGTCTTTCCTAGCCGCCGAAGCCGCGGGCGAACGAGCCGGAGTTCACCACTTTGCGGGCGAACAGCAGCGCGATGAAACTGGGGACCCAGAGCAGCACGGACAGCACCGCGCCATACTGGATGACAGGCTGGTTGTTGATGAACGAGATCATCAGCACTGGCAGCGTACGCACCTGCGGCGCGCCGATCAGCCAGGCGCCTTCGGTCTCATAGAATGTGCCGACAAAGCTGAGCAGGATCGCCGCCGCAATGGTCGGACCCGCTTGAGGCAGCGTGATCGACCAAAACACCCGGAACGGCGAGGCGCCGACATCGCGCGCCGCCTCTTCCATGCGCCGGTCGACCGCCTGGAACGCCGCCACCGGAATCCAAATCATGAACAGCAGCGTGCCCACCAACTGGATCAGCACCACACCCCAAAACGTGCCGATCAGATTGAGCTGCAGGAATATCCCAGCAATGGCGACCAACAGCCCAAATTTCGGAAAGGCGTGCCCGGCCAAGAACGAGAAAAATAGCAAGTTGCGGCCGGGGAAATCCAGCCGCGCAAACGCATAAGCCGCCGGCAGGCAGATCGCCGCCGATAGCGCCGTGACGGTAAACGCCAGTGTCAGGCTCGTGGAAATCGAGCTCCACACGTCAGCACGCGCCAGCGTCTGGTTCCAGAACCGCAGCCCGAACTCCTGTGGAATGACAGAGGGATAGCGCCACACATTAGTGAAGGCCCAGGTGCCGACCACCACCAGAGGAAACACAATGACCAGCGTCAGGACGGCGGCAAAGATGATGCCGGTCCAGTCAGTTTTGCGGCTAACGAGAGTAGCAGCCATTTACGCAGCCCTGTTCTTGGCGACGGAGCGCACATAAAAGAGCCCGAACACGATGCAGAACCCGAAGGTAACCACCGCCTGGGTGATGGCGGTCTTGGACTCCAGCAGTTCACGGAAGGTGCGCTGCATGAACGGTCCCATCATCTCCGGCGCCGCCGGCCCAAGGATGTAGGGCAGGGTGAAGGCCGAAAAAATGCCCAGCACGGCAAAGGAAATCGCCACCAGGATCGAGTTGGAAATGCGCGGCAGGATGATGTGCCACAGCAGGGCAAACTTGCCGGCGCCGACATCGCGCGCCGCTTCAACGGACTGGTTGGACACATTGCCCAGCCCCGACAGCAGGATCAGCACGGTCAGCGGGATATTATCCCACACAAGGCCAATCACAGGCCCCCACGGCGTCAGATAGGGCGAGCGGATATGCGGCAGGCCCACGGAATTCAGCAGCAGGTCGACGGTGCCATTCGGTCCCAACACGCGGATAAACGCGAAGCTCAGGATGATCGAGGGCACGAACATCGGGAAGATGGCGAGGCCCTGCACATAGGCGGCGACTTTGCTGTCAGAAAACCGCAAATACAGCGCGATGGGCAGGCAAACCACCAGCAACAGCGCCGCGCAGACGCCTGTTGTCCAAAGTGTCATCGACAGGTTCGACAGGCTGTAGCCGTCGGAAAAGAAGAAGCTATAGGTCTCGAGCGAGACCGCGCTGCCACCATCAGCCGTGGTGACGAAGGCAGTCTGGATTACCGCCGAAATGATCGGCCAAATCACCAGCCAGGCGACCAGCAGCACCGGCGTGGCGACGAGCAGGAGGCCATAAGGCCTCCTGCGATGTGTTGCAACGGGCGCCAGCGGGCCCGTGTTAGCAATGGTCACGAAGCGGGATCCACGTTTGGAGCCACGGCACGGTACCAGCCATCGTTGACGGCCTTTTCCCAATCGCCGCCAGGGAAGGTCGGGATGGTGGTTGGGATGATATCGGCGAACTTCTCGCGCAGTTCGGCCGAGATATTGTCCCACGACACGCCGGGATAGCCGCCGAGTTCCGTCAGCACAGCCGACTGGATTTCCTCGGTAAGGAGGAAGTCGGCGAGCTTGAGAGCGGCATCCTTGTTGGCGCCATTGCTCAGCACGGCCAGCTTGGTGAAGCCGCCGGGCAGGCCAAGATCCTGCAACTGAACGAGGCCCGTGGTCTCTGGCAGCGCGCCCTGTGCGATAGCCGACAGGGTCTGGTCCGACCAGGCCGGGATCATGGTCACAGCCGACTGGCTGAGCAACTGGATCGACT
>JAQGKG010000479.1 GCA_028290245.1 Devosia sp.
GCACTCCCGGCGCCCAAGACACCTAGCGAATTGCGGCAACGGCAGGCTGCCACGATTCGTTGCGGCGATGCTCGGAGGTGGGTCCCACCCTATCATCCGTATCAGTTAGCTAGTTCTGTCTCTCCGGGGGATAGACGCGGACGACGCTACATATCCCTAGAGCTTGCTGCCCTTCCGATGAGTATTCGGGCAGGCGGCGGGTGCTAAGTGTCAATGTCACGCCGACCGCGTTCCTGTCTCGGCAGGGGACCCGTTCTTAACTTGGAGCAGACCAAAGAAGATATCTGGGGCCTGAAAAGGGAAAGCAGACCGATAGCGATGGAACCCCGACTTGCCGTTTTGCAGCCGGTTCGGCAACATGTAGGAATGTGGCCAATCTTCCGCATATTAATGACGAGCTGGATGGTCCTATTCCAAACCATCATTTGGGTTCCAGTGCCCCTCGCTCAGGCGCAGGAAGGCAGCAAGTGTCATGCCTTGGACAGAGCTGATATTTGTATCGCGGAGAATAGCTACCGTGCTGATGTATGCGCCGCCATCGCGGCATACTCCTCCTATTGGAATCTGCCAGCGGGCTATTTCGCGCGGCTCATATGGCAGGAAAGTCGTTTTGATCCGGCAGCGTTAAGTCCGGCTGGAGCGCAAGGTGTTGCCCAGTTCATGCCTTTAACGGGGCGCCTGCGCGGCCTGATCGATCCGTTCGACCCGGCTGAAGCTCTGGCTCGATCAGCCGAATATTTGCACTTCTTGGAACAGAAATTCGGCAATCTGGGCCTCGCTGCAGCCGCCTATAATGGGGGCGAAGGTCGGATCAGCCGCTACGTTGCCAACGGCGGCGGAGCACTTCCTGCCGAAACACGCAACTATGTCCTGATTATCACTGGCCATCCCGTTGACCAGTGGCTCGCAGGTGTCGTCGACGAAGTTGACTTTACCCTGGACAAGGAAACCGACTTTCAAGCCGCCTGTATTGAAATGGCCCTATCTGTGCGCTCGCCGGATCTCACAACCAGCCCGGCGGAATGGCAGCCTTGGGGCGTTCTGATCGCACAGAATGCGTCAGCCGACTTGGCGCGGTCACGATTTGCCGCCGCCCAAGCGAATTTCAGCAGCGTACTTGGTAGCGAGATGCTGATGCTAATCAGCGCCCGCAATCCCAGCTTTGGCAATCGCATGCGCTTCTCAGCCATGGTGGGCCGACAAAGCCGGCTAGAGGCAAATGCGCTATGTGAACGCCTGCTGTCGGCTGGCGGAAACTGCATCGTCCAGAAAAATGCACCCTGAGCCGCAGTCCTTGATCGAAACGAACCACTTCATCGGGCGGATACTTTCACGCTGGACCAGCTCAAATACATCTATCCAAAGGAACCATTGGCAACGGCGAGACCGCCCAGTAAACGCTTGATCGCCTCGCTTATGCGGGCGCCAAGAGCCGCTATCCCTACGGCATGCCAGACGAGGTGGCTTGCCTTGCCGTCGCAGTAGTTATCGCAGCAATCGGCACGATAGTTGCGCTATTGAGCAACCACGAGATCGCAGGGCCGCTGGTTATCGTCCAGTTTGTGCTGCTTGCGCTAATGTTAGGCGCCGTTTACGCCATCGTGACCAGCTTCCGCTTGACGTGCAAGCGGCGACACCATGGCCAATATGAGAAACAGAGCGCCGAGATGAAGAGTAGCTTTATTTCTGTGTGACAGCCAGTGGTCGCGAGACTTCCTTCGGCAATGCCGAACTTACCAGGAATATTGGAGCACACCGGTTTACCCTCCGCTAACTCTCCTTAAATGTTTCAGGTAAAATTAAGCGCTTGGAACAACTTACATGGGAACCCTACACCGGTGAACTTGCTGGGGTTACCAATGTCCAAAACTCTCGCCGACTTTTTCTTGAAACTAAGGGACCGCTCAACGCTCGGCCAGCAGGTGGCAGTCGTGACCACTGCCCTGTGCCTGGCCCTGATCATCGCGCTGTCCACAACGGCGGCATTCGTGGGGCGCCAGCAGGCGGCACAGCGGGCGGAGGCTGAAATCATCGGCCTTGCCTCCAATATGGCAGAACGCCTGGACGCCCGCATGTTCGAACGCTTCCGCGAAGTGCGCAATCTGGCGAACCTAGAGCCGCTCCGCGATATCTGGGCAGACGAGCCTGCGCAGATCCGCAGCGTTTTTGCAACAGCTGCAGAACAGCTTACCCGAGTATGCCTGGATCGGCTTCGCCTTGCCTGACGGAACAGTCAAGGCGGCCACCAACGGCATGCTCGAAGGCGTCTCGGTTGCCCAGCGCCCTTGGTTCATCGATGGACTTAAGGGACCGGCGGTCAAGGACGTGCACGACGCCAAGCTGTTGGCCGAAATGCTGGGCCCGCAAGCCAATGGCGAACCTTTCCGATTTGTTGACGTCGCGGTACCCGTCAAGAACGCAGCGGGCGAAACTATCGGCGTGCTGGGCGCTCATATGAGCTGGACCTGGGCCGACGTGGTGCGCACCACAGTGCTGGCAACGGTGGAGGCCTCGCTGTCCACCGACATTTGGGTCTTAAGCAGCAACGGCGCGGCCCTGCTCGGCCCGCTCTACGGCACGATGCCATTCAACGCAGAAACCGTAAGCGCCTTTCAAGCGGCCGGCCGTCTGTCATTCCACGACACCGCCGGCAATGCTGATCACCTAGCTGCTGCCGTAGCCACCAAGGGATACCTCGACTATCCGGGGCTGGGTTGGACAGTGGTTACCCGCCGCCCGCTCGGCCTTGCAATGGCTCCGGCCAACCAGCTTGCCGCTGCAATCATGCTGATTGGCTTGGTCTTTGCTGCAACAGGCGCAGCGGCTGCCAGCATGCTGGCGAAAAAGCTTACCAACCCGCTGGCCGAACTGGCCGACAGCATTGACCGCATCGGCCGCGACGCCGGTGCCACCATGATCTCGCGTGATCATTCCTCGCGAGACGTGTCGCTGCTCTCGGTTTCCATTCGATCGTTGCTGCGACGCCTTGGTACGGCAGAAACCGCGCACGAGACAGCTCAACGCGAAGCGTTGCTCAGCAAGCAAATGCTTGCTGAAAAGACCATCCGCATGGGCGAAGACATGCATGCACTGCAGGTGTTGGCTGATACCGACCCGCTGACCGGCCTGCTCAATCGCCGCGCGTTCCGGGTCTTTGGATCCGACGCGATGAACTATTTCAGGCGTCACAAGCGGGACGTTGGGGTTTTGGTCATCGACATCGACTTTTTCAAGCGCGTGAATGACACCTTTGGCCATAGTGTGGGTGACGACGTCATCCGTACCGTGGGCGAAACGGTGCTGGCCGAGGCGCGCAACATTGACAAGGTAGCCCGGTTCGGCGGCGAGGAGTTCGTCGTGCTAATGCGTGAGACCGAAAAAGAGGGCCCCGAGATCCTGGCCGACCGCATCCGCAAGAAGATCGCAAGCGCCCTGGTGGAGCATCCCGAACATGGTGCCATTCATGTCACGGTTTCCATCGGCGGTGCCATGGCTGTCGTTGGCGACCGAGATATTGAGGATGTCATCCAACGTGCGGATCGGGCGCTGTATGAGGCCAAGGCAAGCGGTCGCAACTGCGTGGTTGTCTCTGGATCGCTAGCTCACGCGGGCCGTCTGGCGGCCTGAGCAGCCCAGTTACCACCGCCCCTTCGGTGTTCTGCTGGTCCAAGAGCTTTAGTGTCATCTGGTGCTGCATGTCAGCACCGGGTGGTCGATACCTTCCACGGCCTCTTAGAGCTTGCCTTCCGTTCAACGAGTCAAGCCGTGGGAATGTTAGAAGGTAACGTCGCGATAATCAGTCGTTAAGCACTTCAACGAAGGGATTTTACTTTTTCAGTTCTAACCGTAGAACACCTCTGTCCAACGGCTGATAGGGAGTAAATGCTAAGGCTCATCACTGTCCTTACCTTTACAACGTTGCTACCCGCCACGGGCAATGTCGCTCCTGCTTTTCACGACACGCTCCTGCATTACATGGCTGAGAAATACGAAAACAGGATTGAGCTAAAAGCCAACGTCGACCGCGACGCCACCACTGATCTCTGCCCACTGAAAGTCTGGGCGAGATGCACAGCAGTAACCCAGGGAAAATTACGACAGGTTTATCAGGGCCCAGCTTGGGGGTGCCTAGGAACAGCACGTACTGGAAGATTCAGCGAGGCGCCCCAGGTTGGTTCAACGTCACAACGATTAGTCT
>JAQGKG010000008.1 GCA_028290245.1 Devosia sp.
TTTTCTCAATCACTTCGGTTTGGAAAGTCTCGTCGATCTGCCCGGCATGGACGAACTCAAGGGTTCCGGCCTGCTGTCCGGCCGATTGCCAGCCGCCCTGCAAATCCCGCTACCCTTCGACGGCGCGCTGCGCGACGACGAAGATCCGCTCGAGCCCGACGACCTGGGCAGCGACGAGGACCATGCCGATGACTGACTGGGGAGCCAGGGGGACAACCGGCGTCAGCTTCGCCGCGACCCTCGATTTTGACGCCGTTATGGTCAGCCTCGGTAACCGTGTGGTGCTCGACCAATTTTCACTCAGTTTACGACCCGGCGAGATCGTTTGCCTGCTCGGCGAATCCGGTTCCGGCAAGTCCACAGCCCTCCGCGTCGCCGCCGGAATCCAGCCAGTGCATGGCGGCGCAGTCCGCATCAATGGCGAAATCGTCTCCGCTCCCGGCACCACCACACCACCCGACCGGCGCGGAATAGGCCTAATGTTTCAAGACTTTGCGCTGTTTCCGCACCTGACTGTCATCAAGAATGTACTGTTCGGTCTACGCGGCCTGAACCGGGCCGGCGCCCTGGGGCAAGCACGCGCCGCCCTCAAGCGCGTCGGCCTTGCCGACCGCGAAGCCGACTACCCCCACATGCTCTCCGGCGGCCAGCAACAACGCCTGGCCCTGGCCCGCAGCGTCGCCCCCAGACCCAGCGTCCTGCTGCTCGACGAACCCTTCTCAAGCCTCGATGCCCGCATGCGCGAGAGTGTCCGCGAGGAGACATTGGCCGTGTTGCGCGAGACCAATGTCACCAGCCTGATGGTCACCCATGACCCGGAAGAAGCGATGCTGCTGGGCGATCGCGTGGCCTTGCTGCGTCATGGTCGCATCGCCCAGATCGGCACACCGGCCGAGGTCTACCGCCAGCCGATCGACCTCAGCGCAGCACGGTTTTTCTCACCTTTGAGCGAGGTAGAAACCAGCGTTTCTGGGGCTCACGCGGCGACGCCTCTAGGTCCGGTCTCTACGCCGGGCCTGGCTGATGGCACCGCCGTCACCGTAGCCATTAGGCCCGCAGGTGGCGTCAGTATTGCCCTGCGCGGATCGGGCACGCCCGGCCGCATTATCGGCAAGCGCAATGCCATCGGTATCGACATCTGCGAGGTCTCCGTCGAGGGTCTCGATGCTCCGCTCGGTCTGCGTCAGCCGTCCGATACTGAACTCAGCGTGGGACAAGATGTCTTCGTCACGCTCAACCCTGAGCACGTTCTTGTGTTTGCACGCGATTGACCCTATTTCTGACCTATCTTTCGCGTGTAACGCGTTCTGAGTTTTACTAGGGAGTTCAATATGCACGCGCCAGGAATTTGGGGCATTCTCATCGTCGCCGTCGTTGTGATCATGCTGTTCGGTCGCGGCAAGATTTCCGGCATGATGGGCGAAGTTGCCTCGGGCATCAAAGCCTTCCAGAAGGGCATGAAAGACGACGACAAGCCGGTGGAACGCGTAACCACCACCGCTGATGGCGAAATCGTCCGCGAGACCGAAAAGAAGGACGTCCTCTAGGACGTTCTTGCCGGCCACGCTCTTGCTTTGAAGGAATACGACTATGCTCGGCTTGGGCTGGACAGAGATGCTGGTGATCGGCGTCGTAGCGCTGATCGTCATCGGCCCGAAAGACTTGCCAGTGGTGATGAACCGCGTCGGCAAGATCATCGGCCAGATCAGGCGCATGGGCAGCGAGTTCCAGCGCGAGATCAACAAGACCTCGGGTCTTGATGAGGTTCGCAATTTGCGCGAGTCGATCACCGGCCCGCTCAGGAAGACTAGTGATGAAATCCGCAAGGAGTTCAATGCAATGACACCCACCGGTTCCAAGCCAAGCGGCATCATGAAGCCTACCGATCCCAAGACCGAAAGTGTGGTTGAAGCGATCAAGGCTCAAGCGGGAATGACGCCGACCAAGACTGCGGACGAAGTCGCAGCCGAAGCGGGGTTCAAGCCCGCCGGGCCTGCACCTACGGAGTCCTCGGCCAGCGCACCGACACCGACGGTCGCCAAATCCGCCGCTAAGCCCAAAGCTCCCGTCAAAGCCAAGGCTGCTCCAACACAGCCTGTGGAAACGACTGATCTGGCGCCGCTCGACGCGGTGCCTGCACCCGCAGAATCTCAGCCTGTCGCCACTCCCGCACTCAAGCCGCGCACCAGGAAGGTAACGGCGCCAAAGCCCATACCGGCGCTGGCTGTCGAACCTGCAGACTCGCCTGCGACCAAGACACCAAAGGTCCGCGCTCCCCGCAAGGCAGCAGCCGCCGGGGATAACTAGACTATGGCCGACGTAAAGCAGATCGAAGACAAGAGCGCCGAGCCGGTTGATGAACTCGCCGGCAGCGAAGCGCCGCTGCTGGAGCATTTGGTCGAACTACGCAAGCGGCTGATCTATTCGGCGGTAACCGTGGTCGCGCTGATGGCCTTCTGCTTCATTTTCGCCAGCACCATCTATGACTGGCTGCTGGCGCCGTATCGCGCGGCGGCACCCGGCACCAACCTTATTTTCACAGCCCCGCAGGAGCTGTTTTTCACCTATCTGAACGTTGCCATGTTTGGCGCGATCTTCCTCGGCTTCCCGATGATCGCTTCGCAGATCTACATGTTCGTCGCGCCGGGCCTTTATAAGCACGAGCGCAAGGCCTTCCTACCTTATCTTGTTGCCACACCAGTGTTCTTCGCGGCTGGCGCTGCGCTGGTGTATTTCGTGGTTCTGCCGATGGCGCTGCGTTTCTTTGCTGGTATGCAGACCGACGAAATCGAGATGCTGGTCAGCGTCAGCGAGTATCTCGGTTTC
>JAQGKG010000039.1 GCA_028290245.1 Devosia sp.
GCCAGACGGCGTCGAGGCCGAGGCAGCCGGGCATGACGGGGTCGCCGATGAAATGGCACTTGAAAAACCAGAGGTCCGGATTAACGTCGAGCTCGGCGCGGACTTCGCCCTTGCCATGGGCGCCGCCGGTCTCGGAAATGGTGGTGATGCGATCAAACATCAACATCGGGGGTGCCGGCAGGCGGGCATCGCCCTGGCCCGGCAATTCGCCACGGCCATGGGCCAGCAATTCTTCGTACCCAAATGCGTTTTGCCGCTCGGCCATGCTCGATAACCCCGGTTAACCTAATATCTCGTCTCGTACAGGCGCGCACAAACAGGGTCAAGTCGGCGGCTATTGGGCTTTGTGGGCAAAGACGAGGCTGCGGCGCGGGTGCCGCTTGTGTGAAATTTATGCGATAGTTATAAGGAAGCCAGTAATTCCGGCCCTTCCGTCTCCAGGACTCAATGACCGATCGTACCCAGACCGCCCGTTCGCTGCCTTCGCACAAGCCTTGCCTCACCGCAGTTCTGCGCATGGCCAATCTCCGCCCGACCCGTCAGCGCGTCGCTTTGGCGGAATTGCTGTTCGGCGGACCGCACCGCCACGTCAGCGCCGAGCAACTGCATGGCGAGGCCACCGATGCCAAGGTCGGCGTGTCGCTGGCCACCATCTACAATACGCTGCACCAGTTCCACGAAGCGGGCTTGCTGCGCGAAGTGGCAGTGGATGCCTCGCGCTCGTATTTCGATACCGACACTTCGGACCACCATCACTTCTATGTCGAAGACGAGCAGCGGATGATCGACATCCCAGCCTCCTCCGTAGAATTCGCCGCCCTGCCCGACGCTCCCAAAGGCATGAAAATCAGCCACGTCGACGTCGTCATCCGCGTCCGCAAGGCGCAGGGGTAAGATTGTTGGCATTGTGTGTGCCGCCAAGCCTTTGTCCAGTCCCTACGCGTAGCGAAATCGCTTGGGGTGCCGGTGACATGGGCGGCCCGATAACCCATATTGCAGGTCGTCCATAAACAGCCGCAAGGGTGGCCAATGAGCCAGAAGGTCAATCTGAACGCGTATTTCGAGCGAATCGGCTTTGCCGGATCGATCGCCCCGACCTTGGCGACACTCGAGGCGATCCATGCGCTGCATCCTGCAGCGATTCCATTTGAAAATATCGACCCGTTGATGGGCCGGCCGGTGCTGCTGGATCAGGCGAGCCTGGAGCAAAAGCTGCTGCACAAGGGTCGCGGCGGCTATTGCTTCGAGCACAATACGCTGCTGATGAACGTGTTGCGCGACCTCGATTTCACGGTCCGCGCCTATGCTGCGCGCATGCTGTGGGGCCATCCCGAAGGCGGGGCGCCGATGATCAGCCACATGGTGCTGCTGGTGGATATCGCCGGCGGCAGCTACCTGTGCGATGTCGGCTCCAGCAGGTTCATGCTCACCGCCCCGCTCAAGCTGCGCGACGGCGTCGAGCAACAGATGGGCAAGGAATTGTATCGCCTGGGCAAGACCACCGAGGGCTGGCGGCTTGACGTTAAGGTCGACGACGAGTGGCGTGGCGTGTTCCAGTTCGATCTCGTCGAGCAGAACGAGGGCGATATCGCGGCCCTCAACAGCGCCGTCGAGGCTGAATATTTCAAACGCGGGCAGTTGCATGCCGCACGGGCAGAGGGCGATGTGCGCAGCCGGCTGTCGGGCAATCGGCTCAGCATCTATCGGCTAGGCGAGGAGCCCGAACGGCGCTATGCCGAGGATGTCGATGCGCTCAAGGCGATGCTGGTGGAGGTGTTCCGCATTACCCTGCCATTGGCGCTCGACCTGCTCGATCCCGCGCTGCAGCGGGTGATCGACACTGCGCCACCCGCGCCGGACGCCTGACCATGGCGCCGGTGGTAGTCGACCCTGCCAAGGTCATGGAATTTGCCACAAGGCAGGCCTTCTACGACTGGCTCGAAGCCAACCACGACAAGGCCGACGAGGTGTGGATCCGCATCTTCAAAAAGGCCAGCGGCAAGGCGACGATCACGCCGGTCGAGGCTATCGAGGTCGTGCTGTGCTGGGGCTGGATCGACGCCATCCGCAAGTCGTGGGACGAGGAGAGCTTCGTCCAGCGCTACACCCATCGCGGCAAGAAGAGCCTGTGGAGCCAGATCAACAAGGACAATGTGGCCCGTCTCGTCGAGGAGGGCATGATGACCGGGCATGGCCTGCGGCATGTCGATCTGGCCAAGGCGGACGGTCGTTGGGAGGCTAGCTATGGCACGACCATGGACCCGCCCGAGGACCTGCTCGCGGCCATCGAGGCCAGCCCAAAGGCTATCGAGTTTTATCGGATGCTGAGCGCGCAGAACCGTTTTGCGCTGATCTTTCGCACTATCAACCTCAAGACCCCGGCCGCGCGCGCCCGCAAAATCGCAGGCTTCGTCGAGATGCTGGAGCGCGGCGAAACCATATATCCGCAGGGCAAGGGCAAAGCCTGATGGCACTGTGGTTCGCATTCCTGCGCGGCATCAATCTCGGCAACCGCCAAGTCAAAATGGCCGAACTGCGTGACGCAATGGCTGAAGCGGGCTTTGCCGAAACAAAGACCGTGCTGGCCAGCGGCAATGTGCGTTTCGTAGCCGAGGGCGCGGCAGAGGCGATCAAGAGCAAACTGGAAAAGCTTATCGAGGCGCGGTTTGGGTTCGAGGTCGGCGTGGTGCTGCGCTCCGAGGCCGAGCTTCGCGCTATGTTCGACACGCATCCCTTCGACAGCCTCGATCCCAAGGCCGATTTTACCCGGCATGTGTTGATGTTCGAGCAGCCACTGCCGGACGGCAGTGCGCTGGACAGCCGGCCCGGTCACACCGAAATCCTGCGCATCGACGCGCGCGAGATCTATTTCGTCGGCTATCGCCAGCCTAATGGACGATATACGGAAGGCGTTGATGACGTGTTGAAGCCGCTTTATGCCCGACTGGGCAAGGGCGTGCTCGACACGGCGCGCAACTGGACCACCATAGAGAAGATGCTGGCATGATCACGGTTTTCGGCTCCACCAATCTCGACCAGGTCGGCACCGTCAGCCGCCTCCCCAAGCCGGGCGAGACCGTTGCCGGCGGCACGTTTTCGATGGCCGCTGGTGGCAAGGGCGCCAATCAGGCGCTGGCGGCGCGTCGTGCCGGTGCCGAGGTGCGCCATGTCTCGGCCGTGGGTAAAGATGCCTTTGCCAAACTGGCGCTGGACCTGCTAGAAAAGGACGGCGTCGATCTATCCGCCCTCAAGCATGTTGACGGCCCAACCGGCATTGCGATGATCTTCGTCGATGGCCATGGCGAGAATGTCATCGCCGTACTGCCCGGCGCCAATGGCACGATGACCGCGGCCGATGCGGACGCCGCGCTGGCCCAGGTCAATGGCGGCATATTGCTGCTGCAACAGGAAATCCCGCAGGCGGCAACCGAGCGGGCGCTGGATATCGCCAAGCAGAAGGGCATCACTGCCATTCTCAATACGGCGCCGTTCCTCGGCACCACCAAGGCGCTCGCCCCCAAGGCAGATATCCTGATCGCCAACGAAACCGAATTCGCCCTTCTTATAGGTCGCGGCATCGACGAACTCGACGCCGCCATGGCCGACTGGGCCAAGGCTCACAATCAGACCGTCATCGTGACGCTAGGCGGCGACGGCGCCCGGGCCGCCACCCCCGACGGCAAGTCCATCTCGGTACCCGCCCTCAAAGTCACCCCCATCGACACCGTCGGCGCCGGCGACACATTTTGTGGCTACCTAGCCGCCGGACTGGATGCGGGGCTCGACTTGGAAGCAGCGATGCAACGCGCAGCAGTCGCCGCAAGTCTCGCCTGCCTCAAGCCAGGCGCGCAGCCGGCCATTCCAATGGCAGATGAGGTTGAAGCGGCGATGCGGGGCTAGCTTATCGAGGACGTCACCAGTTGGTGGTTAGCGCCGTTTGCACCTGCTCGTCTGTCCAGTCGGCTGGCACCCAAACGCCGACCTTTCGACCCTCTTGATCGACCGTCGCGTGACGCATTTGGGTGGCGCCAGAGCCTCCGGGATGTTCGTCATGGTCATAGTCAGGCAACTCGTGGCTAAAATCTTTGCCTTGCCAGTCGCCAGTGTGAAGCCACTTGCCAGTGAAATTCTGATCGGAAGCGCTCATTTCAACCTCCCTGTTTTCCAAACAACGCAAACGAGTGCAGCTGGCTCCATAAACAAAAAGGGCCGCGTCGTGCGGGCCTTTCAAAACTCTCCAAAACACCAGCGCACTACTTAGGCGTCAGGACCATCTGGCGGCCTTCTGAGCGGGGCTGATACCGACTTGTCCAGTTAGTTGCGGCAGCAGGGCTAGTCCTGTGCCCGGCTGAGAAAGTCGCTGTGGACCCATCCGATGCTGCCGTCAGACATCTCGATGCCGAACCATTTACCCGACACGTGTTTTGGAATGACGGTGGTCCCACCGCTAATTTGGGCAATAATATTGGATTTTGCCCTCGGTTCTTCTCGGACGTTCAGAACATTTGC
>JAQGKG010000080.1 GCA_028290245.1 Devosia sp.
CGCCTATTCGACCACCAACCGAGACGGCATCGGTCAGGTTCTGGACCTCGGCATTTTCAATGCCAGCCAAACGCGCCTGCTAGCCCAGCAACAGCTCGATGTCGCCGAAGGCCTGCTGGTCGTAGAATCCACCAGCGACAAACTGCTCGTGCTGGTACGCCTGGCCCCGCCACATCAGGTGGTGCGGGCGCGGTTCGAAAAGTCCCTGGCCAATGTGAGCTGCGGTACGCGGCCCTAGTGAGCCGGCATGCTGAAGGTAAAGCGCGTCTGATCCGCCGTCGAGCTGACTGCAATAGTCCCGCCATGCGCCTCGGCGATTTGGCTGGCGATAAAGAGCCCAAGCCCAAGACCCGACCGGCCAGCGCTACCCGATGGGCGAGAAAACGGCTGGAACAGTTCGGCATGCAGATGGTCGGGAATTGCCTCGCCGCCATTGATGATCGACAGCACAAAACCGCTTGCACTGGATGTGCCCTCGACCTCGACCGGCTGCTCCGGTGCGCCGTGAGTCAACGCATTTGCCAAAAGATTCGAAAACAACTGCGCGACCCGCGCCGGGTCAGCATGCACCGGCTTTTCGCAATCGATCCGCGCCAGAATCTGGCGGTCGGGATTGGCGAGCCGCAATTCGTCGATTACCTGCTGTAGCGTCGGCCGCATGTCGCAGCGCATTTTGGCGAGTTCGATGCCGCTGCCCAGCCGACCGCTGGCAAAATCCATCACGTTGCTGATCAGCGATTCCATGCGGACGACAGCGCCCTGCATCAGGGTGACGATGCGCGTCGCTTTGTCATTGAGCGGTGTCTTGAGCAGCATGTTGGCGCCGGACCCAATCGCTGCCAGCGGATTGCGCAGATCATGTCCCAGCACGCCGATGAACTGCTCCCGCAATTCGGCCATCTTGCGTTCGCTGGCAAGGCCGGCGCGGGCTAGCGAAACGTTGTCGGCCGCGTCAAGCTGTGCGGCGATCAGTTGGGCAAACATCTCGAACATGCCGATGATGGCTGGATTGTTCAGCTTGGCCGGGTTGGGATCGATGGCGCAAAGCGTGCCGTAGAACGAGCCATCCTGCCGCACGATCGGCATCGAAATATAGCTCTCAAAGCCATATTGCAGCGGGGTGCGATGGTTTCGAAACATCTCGTCCTCGGCGACATGGTCGATCACCACGGCCCGGCCATTGTCGCGAATTTCGTTGCAGATGGTCGAGACCAGCTCCAGCTCGCTGCCCGGCACGAGCCCGAAATCGATTTTATCGAGCACCTGCAATGCGATCCAGCGATCGTCGGTGACGCGCGCCACGGCGGCGAATCCCATACCGGTGGTCTGGCAGATCACGTTAAGGATGGTGTTGACCGCGTCGATGCGGGCCACGGCATCAATGTCGGCTTGGAAGTCGTGACTCATGGCAATCCGCTGCGGTTCTGCCCCACATTAACGTGGCAGGCAGCGCTTGTCATGCTTCTGCCTCGCGCGAACAATCACCGCCAGCCTAGTTTTCCGTCACGGACAACATTATCGTACAAAACCCAGTGATCCACCGGCAACTGCAAGCGCCACCACCACGATCCAGGGCGGCGCCGTCCAGAACACCAGTGCGGCAAAGCCCGCTACCGCCAGCGCGATGTCGATCGGTCCCACAATGGCGCTGGTCCAGACCGGGTCATACAGCGCCGCTGCCAGAATGCCGACCACCGCAGCATTGGCGCCCCGCATTGCCGCCTGCGCCATGGGCTTACCGCGCAATGCATCCCAGAATGGCAGCGCGCCGACTAGCAACAACAGTCCCGGCAGGAAGATTGCCACCAGCGCAATGACTGCTCCGGCAATGCCATTGCTGACAGTGCCGAGATAGGCAGCGAAGGTGAACAGCGGTCCCGGCACGGCCTGGGCCGCGCCATAGCCGGCCAAAAAGCTGTCCTTGCTGACCCAGCCCGTCGCCACGGTCTCGGCATCGAGCAACGGCAGCACCACATGGCCGCCGCCGAACACCAGGGCGCCAGCGCGATAGAAGGCGTCGAACAGCACAATGTCCTGCCCGCCTACCGAGGCCAGCAACGGCAGGCCGACCAGCAACAGGCCAAACACTAGCAGGCAAATCGCCCCGGCTAATGGAGAAACCGGAAAACGCATCGCATGCGTCACCGGAATTGCCGGCCCGCGGCACAGCACGAGGCCTGCCAAACCGCCCAGCACGATGGCGACCACCTGCCCCGCCGATCCAGCCAGTGCGATCACCACGACAATCGCCACCAGCGCGATCCCCGCCCGCTGCAGGTCCGGCGTCAGGTTCTTCGCCATACCCCACACGGCCTGCGCCACCACGGCAACCGCTACGATCTTGAGCCCATGCAACACGCCTTGCGCCACGGGCCCATCGAGTGCGCTTGCGCCAAGCGCGAACAGCACGAGAAAAATCGCCGACGGGAGGGTAAATCCGGCCCAGGCGGCCAAAGCGCCAAGCGGCCCGGCACGCCACAGGCCCAGCGCAAAGCCAACCTGGCTAGACGCCGGTCCGGGCAAGAATTGGCAAAGAGCCACCAGATCGCCATAGGCGCTCTCGCCGATCCAGCGGCGGCGCGTCACGATCTCGTCGCGGAAATAGCCGAGATGAGCAATCGGCCCGCCAAACGAGGTCAGCCCAAGCTTGAGGAAGGCGAGGAACACCTCCCCGGCACTGCCGCTTTTCTGAACTTCGTTGTCTTCCAAAACGCTCTACTTCTGCAGCACGACTTCCCGGTCGCCACTATGCTGGTAGCGTGACGGTATGACGACACCGCCGCCGCTCAGGTGCGCCGTGCCATCACCACAGAAGTCATAGCGATTGGCCCGTGCCACGAAGGCCGACAGACGCTTTAGCGCCTCGTCCACCGCCAGCGATTGCTCATGCGGCGTTTCCACCAACAGGTTGTCGAGCGCGAAGTCATAGCTGTCGTTGCGATAGTTCAGGGCGCGGACAAACCAGGCGATGAAGGCGTCGTTCTCATATTTGCGCGCCCGCATATTGTCGCCCGTCGCCGGCGGTAATCCACTGCCCAGGCCCGAGTAAGCTACAGCCCGTTGCCGGTCGACCTCGATCACCGCACAGATCGCGGCAAAAGTTGTGGGCAGCGTATCGATATCGGCAGCGATATGCCGGCCCACCGCAGAATAGCGTGTGCGCGACGACTGATATTCAGTGGTCTTGAGCCACTTATAATAGCGCTCGACCGTATAATACTCATCCTTGTTGGGCGGGATGATCCGTGTGCGCTGCAGTTCCACCGAGCTGTCGAACAGCCAGTCCTTGGCATGCGCCGCGACGAGGAAGCGCCAGACGCGGTCATGCATCTCCTCTTCCTGATCTGTCTTGTTGAAATTGGAAACCGGCTCCCCGCGCAGGCCTGCCACGGCGTTCCCTGCCGCCGGCATCGCCACGTCATGGGTCCAGCTTGGCGCAGCGCGGCCGAAATCACCCACCGGTCTTGCGACAGGTGAGCAGGCGGCCAGCAGCGCGGCCAAGGCCAGCGCCGTCGTCAGTCGAACTACTCTATCCACGCTTGCGCTTGGGCCGCGTGGGATCGAGCCGCGAATTGGGCTGCTGTAGCGTCCCACGTTCATAACGTACCCCAGTAAAAATCAAAATCTGGGCCTTGCCGGGCATTGGTGATGCACCGGCTTTGGCAGCGCGTGGCCGCTGATCGAATTTGACGAGCTTTCCCAAGCTGTCCTCCAATGGCTCGCTCGCCGGTTCCATCGGCAGCAGCGGTTAGCGTTACAAACCAGTCTTGCGACGCCCCTCGCATTCACTGCTCATGGGGCCATTAAGAGATCGTCAAGGTTAACAGTCTGCTAACGAATTGGCGGCAAGAGTGGGCTTGCATCAAATGTGATGCGATTCCGAAGTGACGGTCCCCGAAAAATGCTTGGTTTTCAGCCCTACGAGACGTTTCAACTGCTCATCGAGTCAGGCGGCGTCGACCGTACAAACACCCTGCTGATCGCTGCATGCGACGCTTATGCCCGTCGCGGCAGGCCAACGCCTCCCGAAATGGAACAGTTTGAGGCCCTTGCCGGGCGTCTGTTCCCCATCGCCGGCAGCCAGGCCAAGGCCAAGGGCGCCGCCATCCTGGGCCGTGCCGAAATGCTGTCCCCTGCGCTTGAGCAGTTGGTGATCGACAATATCGGTGAAGACCTCATCAGCTTCCTGGCCTCGGCCAAGGAGCTGTCCGAGCCCACCATGCTCGAAATCATTGCCCGCTATGATGTGCCGGCTGCCGCCACCATCGCGGCTCGCCCAGACCTTTCCAATGTGGTCTTGGCCAAGCTGTTCCAGATGAATTCGCGCAAGGTTTACCGCGCCCTCGCGTCCAACACCGCCATCGTGCCACGCGGCGCCTATCTCAGCGCCCTGGCCCGTTCGGCCCAGATGGACCATATGGTCGCCGAGGCCCTTGCCCAGCGCAGTGACTTTGACGCAGCGCTGCTCGCCCCCGCCTTCTTCGACCTGTCCGACGAACATCGCATCAAGGTCATCCGCTCGTTCATGCAGCGCGCCACGCCACCAGCGCCGATCCGCAAGACCATCGAGCAACTGTCTGTCGCCAATCAGGAACTGACCAAGGCGCTGATGAAGCTGTTTTCGGAAAATCGCCGTCCGGAAGTCACGCGCCTGTTGAGCCAAATCACTGGCCTCGATGAAGTCCGTTGTGGCCAGATCGCCCATGACGTCACCGGCGCCTCGCTATTCGTCATCCTGCGCGCCTTCGGCTGCACCGCCTATGATGGACTGAAGGTTCTGATCCACGCTACCAGCCACGACAACGAGCGCTCGCGCGCCCTTGCCGATTTCGCCACCATGTTCGGCAACGTCACGCCTGAATCCATGGCCTACCTGATGAGCGCATGGCGCGGCGAAGTGAACCTGCTCGAACTCAACAAGCCTGAGTACAAGCCCTTCACCGAAACCAGCCGCCGCACCCCGTCGCAGCTGGCACCGGCCCACAATCCAGTGGTCGACCAGGCCATCGAAGCCCTCGCCCGCATCGGCGCCCGACGCGCCGGCTAGGTCAGATCGATCCCAAGATCGTCGCCGCGCAGGTCGATGCTGATCACCCATAGATCGGGATCGAACTCGACCTCGCGGGCGATACGCTCAGTCACCTTGGCCGGCTCTACACGCTTAAATCTGCATTGAAACACCAACCGGGCATCGTCCCGGTCGCTGGTCGATGGCGCTGGCGTGTATAGCGAGCGCGTGCCGTCGAGATGGTCGACCTCGATGAAAACCTGTCCGGCAATTGGATCGCCACGGCGCGACACGACGCACATTTCGCCGAGGTCATTGTGGCGCCGCACAAACACGCCGCACCATAGATCGCTGCGGAGTCTGGACACCTAGATCGAAGCGCCGGCTTGGCGGAGCAGCTCGACGAGGTCGGGGTTCACTTGACCGGTGACCTTGTAGCTGTGGAAATTTTCGAACTCGCGGATGGCCCGGGCAGTAGAATCGCCCGGATGCCCGTCGATCGAGCCATGATAGAAACCGAGGCTGGCTAGACCCTTCTGGATGTTGCCAACCAGTTGGACATTGTTGGCCGGCAACACGTCGTCGTTGACTACCGCCTGCTGTGGCGCAGGCTCAGCAGGACGCGGCGCCGCCATTGGCTCAAGCGAAGCGACCTGGATGTGAGCCGCTTCAACCGGAGCCAACGATGCCAGCAACGGCCGCTGCGGCACTGGCGCATTAGGGGTAGGCTCGGGCATCGACCGGCCGCCAACGACGGCGGCAACGATGGAATCAATCGTGGTGGCCGCAGCATTGCCAATGACATCGACCGTCTGGTCGACCGGAGATAGCTCCGCGACGCGCGCCACGACGACATCCACCTTCGGCACTGGCGCGGCTGCCTGCCGCACGGGTGCGGGCGGCACTGGCGTCGCTTGCGCTACGGGCACCCTGCCCGCAGCGTCCGACTTGAGGATGGCGTCGATCACACCCGGCGTCAGTGCGCCCGTCGGCGTCATGCCGTTGCGAGTCTCGAACGAGCGAATCGCCGACGCGGTCATCGGGCCGTAGAAACCATCCACCGCGCCATTGAACAGGCCGAGTTCGTTCAGCTTTTTCTGGACGGCGAAGGCATCCTTATTACCAACCGGAGCACCCGGAACCACGGCGGGCGCCGGGGCGACCTGCGGCAATGCGGCGACGCTGCCCGTCGTGTCGTTGGAAATTTCAGGCAGCACAGATGTCCGCTCGGCCGATGCGGGCTGCGGCACAGGCGCCACCAGAGGCTGCGCGATCGGCACATCGATGGGCGGCGAGAAGAACGGCGCCGGGTGGCGTGCGGTCTGGAAATACAGGGCATTGCTGGCCGCGAGGGCGGTCAGCGTGACCATGGCCAGCAGGCCCGTCGATGCCAGCGGAGCGCGCATATACCGCGCCACAGTCCAAAGTCCGGCACGGCCCAGCGTGGCCGCGACAGCACTGCCCGCCATCAAAGGCAGGCGCGAGAAGGTTGTTGCCGTCATTGCGCTTTTCTTTTTTCGTCTTGCCATGGGGTTATCTGAGCGGCTGTCGGCTCTTTACGGAAGGGGGTAACGGAGCCAGTTTCTTCGGTCTTTATTGCCGGACCGTTTATGGGCAGCAAAACTGTCACGGTTGTCCCCGCTCCTATTTCAGACATGGCCCGCAAGGTGCCCTTATGCAAGTCCACGAGGCCCTTGACGATCGACAGGCCAAGGCCGGTTCCTTCATAGCGGCGGGCCAAGCCGTCCTGCACCTGGAAGAAGGCCTCGCCGATCCGATCCAGCGATTCGGGCGCCATGCCGACGCCATTGTCGCTGACCGAGAGATTTAGGCTCTGGCCCTGCCGCTTGAGGCTGACCGTCACCTTGCCCTTGGGGTGGCTGAACTTGATGGCGTTGGACAGCAGGTTGATCAGGATCTGGCGGCAAGCGCGCTCGTCGGCGACCAGCATCGGCAATTGCCCGGCGATATCGGCGGTCAGCGTGATGTTATGCTTGGCCGCCATCGCCTCGACCATGCTGAAGCAGGGCGCGATCATATCTTCCACAAGGAAAGGCTCGGCCTGTAGCTCGAATTTTCCGGCTTCCAGCTTGGACATATCGAGTAGCATGCGCACCACTTCGATCAGGTGCTTGCCGCTCTGGTGGATCAGTCCGGCATATTCGCGATGGGTTTCGGACAGCTCGCCGCCGATGCCGCTGGTCATCATCTCGGAGAAGCCGACGACGGCGTTGAGTGGCGTGCGCAGTTCATGGCCGATGGTGGCGAGGAAGCGCGACTTGGCGGCAGAGGCTTCTTCGGCAAGCCGCCGCGCCTCTGCCATGGCAATCTCATTGTCCTTGCGGCTGGTGACATCGTGGAACAGGGCCACGACTTCATGGCGCTGCTCGATCCGGTCGGGATCGACGACTGGCGACAGGCTGATTTCGACCCAGATGAACCGCGGCACATTGCGGGCGCCACGCGCATCGTCCTGGCGCATCCGCACTTCGAAAGTCCGTGTCCGTCCACCCTGGTTGGCCTCGGCAAAAGCGCTGAGATAGGCGGGACGGTCGAGTATATGGATGCGATCGCTCAAGGTGCTGGTCGATAGCTCATAGCGGCGGCAGCCGAACAATTGCTCGGACGAGCGAGAGGCCAGCAGGATGTCGCCATCGCTGGAGAAGCGGATCACGCCGTCCTGCACATGCTCGATCAGGTGGCGATAGGCGGCCATCTGCGACTTGTCGTAGACTTCATAAGCCGCGTTGATGCGGTTAGCGGTGTGCAGAACGACCGCCGTGGCAGCGCAGAATGCCGCGACGTTGGTCGCCATCAGCACCGTCTCGGAAATAGCTATGGATGGCAGCGCGCTTGCAAGCCCGGCCAAGGTGACAACTCCGCCCAGCATCGCCCAGCTCTGGCGCCGCAATGGGGTGCGTCCGGCGAGTGCCGCCAAAATCGGGCCCATCACGGCAATGGCAAGGCCGGCATCGCCCAGGCGCGGATCGACGAGCGTCAGCACGCAGCCGATGGCCAGCATGGCGTAGACCTGTCCGGCGGCGGCCAGATCGAACAGTTGGCGCTGGTGCAGCGACAAGGTCACCATGCCGACGGTCAGTGCAAGAGCGGCAATAACGAAGGGAAGCAGGCTGCCGGTTACCAGCAGGTAGATCGCGAAGGGCATGGCCAGCGCGCTCAGCAGAATCAGCAGCCGAGAGTTGTTGGCAAGCGTCTTGCGGCGCAGAACTTCGGGCCGATGACCGTTTCCGGCTGCGGCCATGGGCATCTCTTTGCTTACGCCGA
>JAQGKG010000091.1 GCA_028290245.1 Devosia sp.
GGCCTGCGGCCCCGAGAGTCCAGCAGTAGCAATGTCCATTTCCACCGCCGCCGAGGCTTCGCCCCGGCTTTCCGCCGAGCCGTTCCGCACCCGTCGTACCTTTGCGATCATTTCGCATCCGGACGCCGGCAAGACTACGCTTACCGAGCGGCTGCTGGCCGCTGCCGGCGCCATCCAGTCGGCCGGCGCGGTGCGCGGCAAGGCTGGCACGCGTTCGACCCGGTCGGACTGGATGGAAATGGAGCAGCAGCGGGGCATTTCGATCACCTCGTCGGTGATGACCTTCGAGTATGATGGGCTGACGCTGAACCTGCTCGATACGCCGGGTCACTCCGACTTTTCCGAGGACACTTATCGTACCCTAACCGCCGTGGACGCCGCCATCATGGTGATCGACGCTGCCAAGGGCATCGAGGCGCAGACGCTGAAGCTGTTCGAAGTCTGCCGCCTGCGCGACATTCCGATCATCACCTTCATCAACAAGGTGGACCGCGAAGGCCTGAGCCCGCTGGAACTGATCGACGAAATTCAGAGCAAGCTGGCGTTGGACTTGACGCCTGTGCTGTGGCCGATCGGGCAGGGCGTCGATTTCCACGGTTATCTCGACCTGTTGGAAAAGCGCGTGCTGAGCCCACAGGGCAAGCCGATTGCCGAGTATGAAGCGATCGAGGATCTGCTCGATAACGACACGCTGGTCGATGATCCGATCTTCATGACGGCGCTCGAAACGCTGGAAATGGCCAAGGCCATGCTGTCGCCGTTCGATCTCGAAACGTTCCATGCGGGACACCTCAGTCCCGTGCTGTTCGGTTCGGCGCTCAAGGGTATCGGTGTCGCCGAACTGCTGCGCACGCTGGGCGAGTGGGGGCCCGAGCCGCGGCCGCAGCCGGCGATTCCCGAGCCGATCGAGCCTAGCGACAAGAAGGTCGTCGGCTTCGTATTTAAGGTGCAGGCCAATATGGATGCCAATCACCGCGACCGCATCGCCTTCGTGCGGCTGTGCTCAGGCACTTTTACGCGCGGCATGCGCCTCAAGAACGTCCGCTCCGGCAAAGACATGGCCGTCAGTAACCCGATGTTCTTTTTTGGCAACGACCGCGAGCTGGCCGAACAGGCCGTTGCGGGCGACATCGTCGGCATTCCCAATCACGGCACGCTATCGGTCGGCGATACGCTGACCGAGGGCGCCATCATCAACGTCACCGGCATTCCGAACTTTGCGCCAGAAATCATCCGCCGGGTCCGGCTCACCGATCACATGAAGACCAAGCAGATGGCCAAGGCGCTGTCCGATCTCTCCGAAGAAGGCGTCACCCAGGTGTTTCGCCGCATGGTCGGCGCCGACTGGATCGTCGGCGTGGTGGGGGCGCTGCAGCTCGAAGTGCTGAGTTCGCGCGTCGCCAAGGAATATGGCGTGCCGATCACTTTCGAGAGCCTCAACTACGAAGTAGCGCGCTGGGTCGAGAGTGACGATCCCAAGGAGCTGGATCGCTTCATCGCGGCCCAGAAGACCAATATGGCCGAGGACCGCACCGGCGCCCCGGTATTCCTCGCGCAAAACGCCTGGTGGGCCGATCGGGCGAAGCAGGATTTCCCCAAAATCCGCTTCCTGACCACAAAGGAACGGCATTGAGCACCGAGCGCATCGAAGAGTTCATTTCCGCTGTGAAGTCGGCCTTTGCCGCCAATACCTTGGTCAAGCTCAAGCTTGGCGGCTATCACGGCAGCGAGCCCGAGCTGAAGGGTATCGACGTCAAGAAGATCGTCGCGAAGGGAGCTGAGAAGTTCAGCTTCACCTTTCACTATAAGACGCGCGACATCATCAAGAACCAGATCCAGCCCGAGGCGCTCGGCAACCTGCGCATTGCGCTCACCGACGAGTTCCGCAGCGCCCAGCTGGCCACCACCGAGTTCGACATGAGCTTCGAGCGCAACGGCGACAAGGTGCGGCTCAAGCGCACGGAAGTTGCTGGCCGCGAGGCGCCCTCGACCGAGCATAACCGCGCCAAGAACCGTCCGCTAACCGAGACCGGCAAGCCGTATCTGCATGCGCTCGGCATCACCGGCAAGGACGGCGTCGTGCGCAACGATGCGCAGGACAAGTTCAGACAAATCAACAAGATGGTCGAGATTTTCGCGCCATTGATTCAAGCGATCGCGGCCGACAAGCCGCGCATCGTCGATATGGGCGCCGGCAAGGGCTACCTCGATTTTGCGCTGTATGACTATCTGGCCAATGTCGCCAATAGGCCGGCTGAAGTGATCGGCGTAGAAATGCGTGATGGGTTGGTCACGGACGGGAATGCGACTGCCGCGGCATCGGGCTTTGACGGCCTCAGTTTCGTACCCGGCACCATCATCGACTATGACGCAACGGGCGCCGACGCGGTAATCGCACTGCACGCCTGCGACACGGCGACCGACGACGCCATCTTCAAGGGCATTGCCGCTGGTGCCGCACTGATTGCTGTAGCCCCTTGTTGCCACAAGCAAATCCGCCGGCAGATGGAAGCAGGGAAGCCGGCGTCCCAGCTCGACGTCCTGCTACGCCACGGCATCTTCCTCGAACGCCAAGCCGAGATGGTCACAGATACTCTGCGGGCTTTGTTGCTGGAGCTAAGCGGCTACAAGACGAAAGTCTTCGAGTTTGTGTCGGACGCCCATACGCCGAAGAACAATCTGATCGTCGCCGAGAAGGACGCCCGGACCGTCCGCGACCGCGAGGCCGTGCTCAAGCAGATCGCCGAAGTGAAGGCGATGTTCGGCATCGAGAAGCACTATCTCGAAGGCCTGCTGGGGCTCTAGCCCTTTCGTCAGGCGCCGCCATCCCCTATATTCGTCTCACACAGCAAGCCCGAGACCCATGACCAAGATCACCTTCGTCCAAAAGGACGGCGCCCGCATCGAAACCGAAGGCCAGAATGGCTCCACCGTGATGGAAACCGCCATCATGAACGGCATTCCCGGCATCATCGCCGAATGCGGCGGCGCTTGCACCTGCGCCACGTGCCACGTCTATGTCGACGACGCCTGGACCGAAGCGGTCGGCGGCCCGTCAAACATGGAAGAAGACAGGTTGGATTTTGCCTTTGACGTCACCGCAAAGAGCCGGTTGAGCTGCCAGATCAAGGTCAAGGATGCCTTGGATGGGCTGATCGTTCACGTCCCAAGCCGACAGGGCTAAGCCGGCTGGCGAGCAAAATTTGCTCTGCGCTCCCCACGCTAAGATTCATTTAGCGGCTTTGGCCCTACAACGCTGCGAGCTTTCCACGGGCGGCCCTGCGAGGGGAATATAAAAGCGATTGAATCTCAACGCCTTGCGATGTCGCGGGTGTTTGGATTATTTTGCCACCGTTCATCACCAGGGTTCCAATGGGTCGCCTCAACACATTTCCGTTGAGTTACAAAGTACAGGGTCAACGCATCGTCCTCATCGGCGGTGGAGAAGAGGCCCTCAACAAAGCCCGATTGGTCACTAAGACGACTGCTCAAGTCGTGATTATCTCCCGTCACATCGAGCCGCTGTTTGCAGGCTTTGACGTCGAGCTGATCGAGCGCGCTTTTGTGCCGTCTGACCTCGACAACGCGGCACTGGTTTTCGTGGCAGAAGAGAGCGACGACGCCGAACTGGCCAAGCTCACGGCCCGCGCTCGCGGCATTCCGCTCAATGTGGTCGACGTTCCTGCCGAGTGCGATTTTTACACCCCCTCCATCGTCGAGCGCGCGCCGCTAACCATGGCCATTTCGAGCGATTGGAATGCGCCTTTGCTGGCGCGGCTAGTGC
>JAQGKG010000107.1 GCA_028290245.1 Devosia sp.
GGCTCAATGCTAAGGTCAAGGTGCGCGATTTGATACTGGCACAGGGGGCCTCGACCGACAGCTCCATCGTAAAGGGGCGCTTCGGCGCTTTCAACTTTGCGCCGATCGCTGACTTTGGGCTGTTGCGGTCGGCGGCCACCAAGGCCGAGGAAAAAGGCATGCGCTACCATGCCGGCAATATGCTGAGCTCGGACATTTTCTACCACGCCGACGGCATGGCTGGGTATGACAAGCTGCCCGAGCATGGGGTGCTGGGCGTCGAGATGGAGGCAGCGGCGCTATATACGTTGGCGGCGCGTTTCGGGGTGAAGGCGCTGACGATCTGCACGATGACCGATTGCTTGATCACCGGGGAAGAGATCGACGCCGAGAAGCGGCAGACGTCACTAAGGGATATGGTGGAAGTTGCGCTGGACGTGGCGGTTGAGGGGTAGAGTTCTGATCCTGCGGGCACCACATTGGCAAATGCACTGGTCAGCACCTCCCCCTCGACGGAAGGCCGGGTGGGGGTGGAGTTTGGCCCATATATTCGGGCTAAACATCCCCCCTCCCTTGATCCCTCTCCTCGAGGGGAGGATGCCGACTGCACACTCACCGAACCGTCATCCACCCTCGCAAAAACTCGCCCATATTCCGCCGGGTTCACTGTGCTAACGTAGCGTTAACATCGGGGCCCGTTACACATGCAGCTCAAGCCGAACGCTTATCGCCTTAACGAGACCGTCAAGGGCGTCGAGACGATGACCCGTTTTGCCCTCGCCGTGCTGGCGCTGGCATCGGGCGTCTATACCTATCTCGGCGTGCGGGGCATTCTGGATGGCTCGGCGACCTTCGTGTTCTTTGCCGCCATCATCTATTCGGCGGCCGTGTCGGTCGCCATTTACGCGTTCTGGAGCTTCATGCTGCGGTTCGTGCCGCTGGTGACCAATGGTGCGCAGCGCATCGGGCTGTTCGTCACCATGGCCATCGGCTGCGTCATGATCATGGCGATGAGTTCGTGGCTGAATGCAGCGGCGCTGGCCGGTTCGGCAGCGACCGAGCAGCATATGGCGGTGACGCTGCAGGGCTATGCTGAGGATCTCGATCTGGCCCATTCCAATGCATTGGCGGCGCAGAGCCTGTTGCCCGACGTGCAGCGGGCCGCAGAGCGTTTTAGTGGGCTTGCGGCCGATGAGCGCGAATCCGGTGCGCTGACCGGCACCACCGGCTCTGGCAGCGTGGTGCAACTGCTGACCCAGATGGGCACGCAGATGAATCAGTTGGCCGCGACCATTACCGGCAGCCGCGACGAGGTTGCGCTGCAGTTCGAACAAGGTTCGGCGCGGCTGGCCACCATGCGCGAGCTGGTTTCGACCCCCGGGGCCGTGGAACCGCGGGCGGATAGTTTCCAGACCGAGGCGGTGCAGCTTTCGGCGGTGATTTCCGCACTGCAGCAGACTGGTGTCGCCGCATCGGTGAAGCGTGCGTCGGCTGATTTGAGCGCTGGGTTTATCGCGCCGGTGGCAGATGGCACATCGGTCGAACTGGCCAGCCGGCAGGATCAGGTGATGGAAACCGTCCGTGCTTCCGTAGCGGCACAATCTGCTGCATTGACGGCCGCGGCCGATGAAATCCTCGCTACGCCCGTTGTCGAGCAGCGCCGTTTTGTGCCGCTATCCAGCGCCGAGGCTGTGATCCGCTATTGGCAGGACTTCATTCCGAGTTGGGCCGGGGCCATTTCCATCGACCTGTTGCCGGTGGTTCTGGTGCTCGTGCTGATGATCGTCAACGATGCCATGCGCAAGGATTCGGAATCGCTGGAAGAGGCCGAGAACATCACGGCGGCAGAAATGCTGCGCGCCATGGCACTGTTCCGCCAAATGGAGGCGGCAGGCATCGATGTGTCGACCGGCGCGCCGAAAGTCGTGCCAGTAGCCGAGCCCATCGACACGCCGCTTGTGGCTGAAATTCCGCCTGACGATGCGACGGTGACACCGATCGATGCGGCGCAGCGCAAGCGCACCGATGGGCCGCGCCCGGCATGAAAAGCGATGCCAATGCGCGGGCCCTGAGTGAAGAAAGTCCGTTCTATCGGCGCTGGGTGCAGCGCGTTGCCGACCTTGACGACGGTAATATCCTGCGCGTGGCGTTCTTTGCGCTGCTCGCGGGTACGGCATCCGTGCTGTTCGTCGATTTTCGGGAACTGACCGCGAGCGAAGGCGCGGCATTGGCCGTGCCGATGCAGCCAATCCTGCCGCCGTTCAATCCCGATGGGCCGGCCGATGGCGCCAATCCCCAAGTCACCACCAGTCCTGAACTACTAGAACAACCGCTGGAAATCGCGCTGGGCACCGGCGGCGAACTCAAGCTGACCGGCTCTATCGATGTCGGCTCGGCCGACCGTTTTGCTGCGGAGATTGCCGCGCGGGGCGAATACGTCCAGACTGTGGTTCTCGATTCGCCTGGAGGATCGGTTATGGATGCGCTCGCCATCGGCAGTCTGATCCATGACAACGGCCTTGCTACCAAGGTCGCTGCAGGTTCGCTCTGTGCCTCATCCTGCCCGATTATTTTTGCCTCTGGCGCCGAGCGGATCGCCAGCGCCGAAGCCGCAGTCGGCGTGCATCAGATTTACGCGGCTGCGCTGAGCGGCGACCAGCAAGATGCGCTACGCGTTGCCGGTACGGCGATGAGCGGCGCTCAATCTACGACGGCCGAGATCATCACCCACCTGACCAAGACCGGCGTCGATCCGGCATTGTGGCTGCATGCGCTCGAAACGCCGCCGGACCGATTGTATTATTTCACCCCAGAGGAGATGACGCGTCTCAAGCTTGTCACGGAATTCGTCGAGAATTGAAGTGCCTGCGATGGAACCGGTGGAGGACCGCGACCGTTGCCAATGGTTATCAAGGATAATTGGCGGGGAGGCCAAAATGACTGAACTACACACACTGACACGTCACCGCGACATCCAGAATTGGGTGACCGATCGCAACGGCATTCCGGCTATCGCCAAGGTGCGCAACCGCTTCGGGGAGGAGCGCGCGCAACTGAAGCTGAGTTTCCAGAAGCGTGAAAAGAAGCAGATGGAAAGCCAGGACGACGGCATGAGCCCATGCTCATGGACAGCCTGGCTGGCGGAGCTAGATCGACAGCAACTGGCGCTGCAGGTCGATGCTGTCGCGGACGGGTTCGAACTGGTGCAGCGCCGGGCGAACTGAAACCGTCCGAAGCATTTCTAGCACCGACATAGCCCTACCCACGATGTCACACCGGCTTGAGCCGGGGCCCATCCTGAGATGTGCGTAATGCCGCAAGGTCTATCGTTCAGACCACCTTGCGGCTGCGGGATGATCTCAGGATGGGTCCCGGATCAAGTCCGCGATGACACCGAGCTTGTGAGTGGCATTTGTTGGCACACCATCTGCCAACAGTGGGCATTGCGAAATCATTGGCTTCGGGGTCAATAAGGGGCATCCCTCATTGATCCCGAGCCTGCATGACCCGTTCCCAGATTGCCCTTGTATTGCATGCGCTGGCCCTGATCGGCGCCTTGTTCGTGCTGGTGCCGAGGCTTACCGCAATCAATGGGCCGCATGGCTACCTACTGTCGCTCGCGTTCTACTGGCTGGTCTTCTGCCTGCCGGTAATTGCGATACATGTTTGGAAGCAGCGGGATGTGCGGCTGTTTTCTGAGCGGATGGCTTGGCGGGACTGGTTTGTTCCGGGGGTGCTATTGCTGCAGGTCGGCATCATAGGTGCCATTGGCCTCGTGCCGCATACCGCCATCCTGACCAGTCACGGCGCCCTGCTGGCCACCGCCGTCGCCTTGATCAACGGGCCGCTGGAAGAGACTGCGTGGCGCGGCGGCTTTATGACGGAATTTCGCGACAAGCCGCGGCTTGGCTTCTGGCTGGGCTGGGTGCTGTTCACCGGCAGGCACATTCCGCTGACGCTTAGCCATGACATCACCTTCGAAGGGGGCTGGATGGCGCTGGTGGGCGGAGCCGCAGCGCTGGGGCTGCTGTGGAGTTGGATCGCATGGCGCACCGGATCGGTGTTCTGGACCTCGATTGCACATGTGCTGACCAACATCCTGACCTTCTGGGTGCTGTTCAATGCCAATGGATTTGTGGCGCCGCATCCCTAAAGCGCTTCAGCAAAGGCGGTTCCGGTTCTGCGGTTCGAAAGCGCGACTAGAAGACACTAGCTTGCGCCCGGCGATAAAATCCCGCTATGTGCGGCAAAGGCGTAACCACCAGTACGGCGAGGAACACACCGTGGCCACCCATTCCCTATTCCTGTTGCCAGGCGACGGCATCGGCACCGAAATCATGGTCGAAGTCGAAAAGCTGATCAGCTGGACCAACAGCGAGCAGCTCACTGACTTCTCGACCGATACTGGCCTTGCCGGCGGCGCCGCCTATGACAAATATCAGGTCGCCATCACCGACGAAGACACCGAAAAGGCCAAGGCCGCCGACGCGGTGATCTTTGGCGCCGTGGGCGGTCCCAAGTGGGACAACGTGCCTTATGAGCACCGTCCAGAGGCAGCCCTGCTGCGCCTGCGCAAGGAAATGGCCGTGTTCGCCAACCTGCGCCCCGCCATCTGCTATCCAGCGCTCGCCGACGCCTCGTCGCTGAAGCGCGAACTGGTCGAGGGCCTCGACATCCTGATCGTGCGCGAACTGACGGGCGGCGTGTACTTCGGTGAGCCCAAGACCATCACCGACCTTGGCGAAGGCCAGAAGCGCGCCATCGATACCCAGGTCTACGAGACTTACGAAATCGACCGTATCGCCCGCGTTGCGTTCGACCTGGCCCGCACCCGCAACAACAAGGTGCATTCGGCCGACAAGAAAAATGTCATGAAGTCTGGCGTGCTGTGGGACGAAGTGGTCAAGGGCGTCGGCAAGGATTATCCCGATGTCGAGCTGCACCACATCCTGGCCGACAATGCCGCGATGCAGTTGGTGCGTAACCCCAAGCAGTTCGACGTCATGGTCACCGACAACCTGTTCGGCGACATCCTCAGCGACGTCGCGGCGATGCTCACAGGCTCGCTCGGCATGCTGCCCTCG
>JAQGKG010000114.1 GCA_028290245.1 Devosia sp.
ACCCTAGAGACAAAGGCCGCACTGGATAAAATTGGTCCAATCGCCCACCTAGTCGCACCCAACACCGTGCACTGGTCCTATATGGTTGATTGGCAAGCGCATGTTCCCGGGGCGGCCTTTTGGGGCGTTCCCGGCCTCCGAAAGAGGCGGGCCGTTGTCTCGTCAGGCCTGCGCCTGGATCACGACTTGCCGGACGGGGAACCTCCGTCCTGGCATGACGATATCGAGTGCATCCTGGTCAAGGGCAGGGGCGTCACCGAAGCAGCCCTGTTCCACCGGCCGTCCCGCACGCTGGTTCTCACAGACCTCGTCGTCAACGTCGAGACGGCCAAGTTGCCCTGGCCACTGTCGGTTGGTGCACGTCTTGTTGGCTCCGCCGCCCCGCACGGCAAGGCGCCGCTTTATGCGCGCATGGCGTTCAAAGCAGGCGGCAAGCCCGCGGCTCAAGCTGCGAGCCGCATTGTGGCGCTCCAGCCGGAACGGGTCATTTTTTCACATGGCGACTGGTTCGAGAATGATGCCCCAGCGCAGTTGCGTCGGTCGCTGTTCTGGCTCGCCACATAATCAAGTTCACGAGCAGACTGGACCTGCAGACGATGGATTCTCAGCGTCAGCCGCTCGAACGCCTGACATCCCTTACGACGCCGCCACGGCACACTGAGCACGGCAACGACCACGCTGGGACTAAGCATGCTGTTCGTGCCCGTGATCCCCAGAAATCGGGATGCGGCCGGTCCACCCTTCGCGAAGCAGCATTGTAGGGCCCGCCTAATTCCGGCGAAGCTCTCGTCCGTCTTTTTCGAATTCCCAGGTGTATAGGCCGCCCGACCTGATCTGACCCTGGTTGATGCAGTTGTGTCCGTCCAAGTCCTGGGGGGGAAATGGGGTCGGTTGGGGAAACCTTCGCTGCCGCTGTCCGTTGAAGTGATCGTGGACAGGATACTGCGACTTCTTCTAAAACCGCTCGTGACCGCATGATGGCGGCTACTCAGGAGCCATCATGGCCGACCCGAACAGCAGTGTGCCCTTCTTTCTCTGTGGGACGTTACTCATGGCCGAGCAGTTCAGGACCTTTGAGTGGAGCAGCACGCCCCTCGGTTCTGCTTCCACCTGGTCGCCCACGCTTCAATCGATGGTCCAACTTCTGATCGCGAGCAGGCAGCCGATGTTTCTCGTCTGGGGCGAGCAGCGTACCTACTTGTACAACGACGCCATGATCCCGATCATGGGGAGCAAACATCCCGCGGGCTTCGCTGCCCCTATGCATGAAGTATGGTCTGAAGCCCTGTCGGCGATTTCCCCATTGATCGTTCGGGCCTTTGAAGGCGATGCAATCCACCAGACCGGCGTCCCATTCCGATCGACCGTAGCGGCTTCATCGAGGACTGCTATTTCAACCTTTCATATACACCCCTGACTGGCCCTGATCGGCAGGTAGAAGGGCTGCTCGGCGTCTGCACCGAGACCACCGAGATCGTGACAGCACGCCGGCAAGAGTTGGCCACTGCGATGCAGGAGCGAGACCTTGTCTTTGACATGAGTCCAGACCTTGTCGCCGTGGCTACGTTCGACGGCATGCTGAAGTCGATCAACCCTGCATGGTCGCGTCGGCTCGGACGCAGCAATGAGTTTTTGGCGATGCACCCGTTCAGCGACATCATACATCCCGACGACCTGGCCGAAACGGGAGCAGTCATTGCAGAGCTGATCGCCGGCAGACCGGTTCATCAGTTCCATGTTCGGCTTCTTACCGCGGATGGCACGCCGATCTCCTTTGCGTGGTCGGCTGTACCGGGGGTAGAGCCCGGCACGTTCTACACGGCCGGCCGGGACATCACCGAAGAGGTAGAGCGGGAAGCAGAACTCGCCGCCCGCACCGCTGAACGGGACCGACTGTGGACCCTCTCGGAGGACATGTTTGCCCGTGCGGATCTCTCGGGCATGATGTCGGCCGTCAACCCGGGATGGACCCGTGTGCTGGGTTGGTCGGAACAGGAACTGTTGACCCGCTCCTACGCCACCTTCATGCACGACGAAGACATGGAGCCCACCTTGGGCGCCTTGGCTCGCATGGGAGAAACCGGCCAACCAACCCGATTCGAGAACCGCATCGCAACCGCTGATGGCGAGTGGAAATGGATCGGGTGGACCGTCGTTCCCGAGCTGGACGGGCAGCACTTCATCGCCGTGGGACGCGATCTGACCGACGCGAAAGCCAGTGTAGCGGAACTGATGGCGGCGCAGGAAGCTCTGCGCCAGGCGCAAAAGATGGAAGCAGTGGGGCAACTCACCGGTGGCATTGCCCACGATTTCAACAACATCATCGCGGGCGTGAGCGGCAGCCTTGAGCTTATGAGGACCCGGCTTGCGCAGGGTAGCATCAGCGAAGTCGAACGCTATCTTACCGCTTCTTCGGCAGCCGTTCGTCGTGCCGCTTCCTTGACCCAGCGTCTGCTGGCATTCTCGCGGCGCCAGACCCTCGACCCCAAGCCGGCCAACGTGAACGCGCTGACCGAAGGCATGCTGGACCTGATCCACCGCAGCGTCGGCCCCGAGATTGAAGTGGAGACTGTCGGCAAGGCGGGGCTGTGGCCGACCTTTGTCGATATCGGCCAGCTCGAGAGCTCGCTACTGAACCTGTGCATAAATGCCCGTGATGCGATGCCTAACGGTGGCAAGATTACGATCGAGACAGCCAACCGCTGGATGGACGACCGGTCCGCCAAAGAGCGTGGTCTCGCGCCAGGCCAGTATGTTTCGATGTGCGTGAGCGATACCGGCAGCGGCATGCCCAAGGACGTTATCGAGCGCGCCTTCGATCCGTTCTTTACGACTAAGCCGATCGGCCAAGGCACCGGGCTTGGGCTGTCCATGGTTCACGGGTTTGCCGGGCAGTCCGGTGGTACGGTTCGTATCTATTCCGAAGTCGGCGAAGGTACGATGGTCTGCGTCTACCTTCCGCGCCATCTTGGCGACGATGCCCAGGAAACCGTGGAAGAGCTATCTACCGAGACGCCTCGCCCGAACGGGCAGCCGACCGTCATGCTGGTGGACGACGAACCGCTCGTCCGCATGGTGGCGGCCGAGCACCTGGAGGAGCTTGGATATACCGTACTCGAAGCCGGCGACGCCCATGAAGCGCTTCGCGTCATGGATGGCACCGACACGATCAACCTCCTGATCACGGATGTCGGGCTTCCCTTGGGAATGAACGGTCGTCAGTTGGCCGAGATCGTCAAGCAGAAGCAACCGGAACTGCCTATCCTGTTCATCACCGGCTATGCAGAAAACGCCGTGTTCAATCACGGTCACCTTGATCGTGGCATGCACATGATGAGCAAGCCGTTCCAGATGGATGCGTTTGCCAGAAAAGTATCCGACTTGCTGGCTGCGATTAAGCCAAGTTGAGATTGGCTTCTGGTTTACATGGTCGAGCGGGTAACCCCGTCCCCACCGACATGGGTCCGAACCTCTCCATTTTTGGATGTTCCTATGGCACTGGTATTTGTCTATCGCACCGCTCAAACGCGGTTTCCCCTTGTTTGATAAGGGACTGAAAGGCGCCGCCTATCTCGGCACCTGCCGCACTGTCGCTTCCTATCCGCTGTACATTGCTCAAGACTTCTGTGGGCCGGTAATGCTCGACAAACCCGGAGAGGGGCTGCAGGTCCATGGCGAACTTTATGAAGTATCTGAGGCTCAGCTCCCAACACTGGACGAACTTGAAGGCGTGGGGTCTCCCGGAAGCTTTCGGTCAACTGTAGAGGTGGAGCCAGTCAGTGGAGGAGTTCGGGCAATCGGCTTCATGAAGGACGAAAGCTGGTTGGACCCCGTGCATTCGGAGCTTATCTCAGACTATCAGGATCGCCGTTTCATCCCTGAGTGGGAACGGTAGTAAGCCTGAAGCTCTGCACCCCCAGATATGCGATCAAAATGTGCCGAACGCCGACCAATGCAGGAACAATGCACCGGATGACGAATTGTGATGGCCAGAAGGCGACAAGCGCCTGAATTATGAGGCCAACCCATGAGCAGCTACAACTCCCGAACCATCACAGCATTTTTTGATACCCGTAGCGAGGCTGATGCAGCAGTCGCCGAGCTCCGTGACGCCGGCATTGACGATGCCAACGTTTCTGTTCGTGCCGGCGCAGAAGGTGGAGCGGCGACCATCTCCTCGTCAGCAACCGAGCATAAAGGCTTCTTCGAGGCGATAGGCGATTTCTTCATGCCCGATGATGACCGTCAGGTATACGCCGAAGGTCTTCGTCGTGGTGGCTATATCGTGGCCGTGACCACGGACGGTACCAACGACGACTTTATCTACGACATCCTTGAGTCCCGTGGTTCTGTCGATTTGGACCAACGTGCCAGCACCTGGCGGTCTGAAGGCTGGGAATCCGAGCGGCCTCTGACCACGTCTTCTACCGGCTTGCTCGACGACGGGCTGGAAGGCA
>JAQGKG010000117.1 GCA_028290245.1 Devosia sp.
TTGCCAAGGCGCTGCGGTATGGCGCCGGTGGCCAGATAGCCCACGCCAAGGTTGGAAAGCGCCGCTACCTGTACATCCAGGAGAGACATGTCGATGTGCTGTCCCAACCCGGAATCGCGACGTTCGTTGATTGCCGCCAGGATGGCGACTGCGGAATAAAGAGCGGTCAACTGGTCCGACACCGCAATGCCGGCCTTGCGTGGCCCGCCTCCGGGTGTGCCGTCGGCATTGCCCGTGATGCTCATCAAGCCGCCCAGCGCCTGAACGATGGTGTCATAGCCCGGACGCGCGCTGTAAGGGCCGGTCTGGCCGAAGCCGGTAATGGAACAGTAGACCAGGCGCGGATTGAGCGCGCTCAGGGTGTCGTAGTTCAGCCCATAGCGTGCGAGCGTTCCGACCTTGTAGTTTTCAATCAGCACGTCGGCCTCTGTTGCGAGACGGACGACCAGATCACGACCGACGCTGTCGGCCAGATCGACGGTGATCGAACGTTTACCGCGATTGCACGACCAGAAATAAACCGACTCGTCGACGGCTGAATCTGGGTCGCGCATCATGGTAGGCGGTGCCCACTCGCGGGTATCGTCGCCGCGCACCGGGCGCTCGACCTTGATCACGTCCGCCCCCAAATCGGCCAGAACCTGGGCTGACAGCGGGCCGGCCAACACGCGGGACAGGTCGAGCACGCGCAGCCCGTTCAGAGCGGCCAACGCGCTCATGGCTGGCCCCACACAGGCTTGCGTTTCTCCACGAACGCCTGCAAACCCTCGCGGCAGTCGGTTGTGCCGAATACGGTCGCGACAAGATCTACCGCGCTGGCCGCGCCGGAGCGATAACCGTTGTCGTTCACCCGGACAAACGCGGCCTTGCCCAGTCGCATCAGTTCAGGCGACTTTGCGACAAAGACACGAGCGAGCTCACGCGCCGTTTCAAGCACCTCCGACGCCGGTGCCGTGCGGCTCACAAGCCCCAGCGATACCGCCTCCGGGGTGCCGAACACGCGTCCGGTAAAAAGCAGGTCAAAGGCGCGGTGCTTGCCCACGATGCGCGGAAGATGCAGGTAATGGATGGATGGGAGCAGGCCAATTTCCATCTCCGGATAGCCAAAGCTCGCATCGTCAGCTGCGACGATCATGTCGCAGGTGATGGCGATGGACATGCCGCCGCCCCGCACTGCGCCCGTCACCGCTGCAATCACGGGCTTGGACAGCCCGGCCTGCAATTCGAACAGGCGGTGGTAGAGCTTGCCGACGACGGTATGCACCTCTGCCGGGCTGCTCTGGCTGAATTTGCGCAGATCCAGTCCGCCGCAAAAGCGCCCCGGCACGGCGCTGCCGATGATGATGGCGCGAACTGCCGGGTCCGCGCCGGCCTGCGTGAGCCGGGCCATGAGCTCGTCCAGCAGTTCGTCCGTGATGCCGTTTACCGGTGGGTTGTCTACCAGCAGTTCTGCAATGCCGTTTTGCGCTTCATATCTGATCATCATTGTCCTGACTGGTCCTGTCGGGGCCGGCCGTTAGCAGCCCGCCAATGGAAACAGATGCTATTCATTCGGGACCGCGCCTACAAGTCAAATAAATGGAACGATTGTTCAACGATTGCCAGCACCGAGCCGGTCCGGCGTTTTCAGGCTAGCGCCGCCGCACACCACGACTCGTCCACCAAATGCGGGCAAAGGGATGAACGCTCGCAATTGAACAATCGTTCAAATCATTTGATTTGTCATCATCCGCGTTGGGAGTTACCTTACCGGATACAGAAATTTTTCCAGTTTCCAGGAGACAAGACATGCCCATGCGCAGAACTCTCATCGCGGCGGCCCTCACGCCGCTACTCGCCATGGCCGCTGCCGCATCATTTGCCCAGGCAGGCGACTTCCCGTCGCGCCCAGTCACGCTGGTCGCACCTTTCCCCGCCGGGTCCGTTACCGACGCCGTCACGCGCGTGCTCGCCAATGCGCTCACGCAGTCACTAGGCAAACCAGTCATCGTCGAAAACAAGGCTGGTGCGCAGGGCACCATTGGCGCCGCGTATGTTGCCAGGGCCAAGCCCGACGGCTACACGCTGCTAGTCGGATCGTCCGTTATGTTCGTGGCCAATAGCCTCTACAAAGAACTGTCTTATGACCCGGTCAAGAGTTTTGTTCCCGTTTCTAATGTCGGCTCGACCGCCATGATGTTCTTAGTACCGCAAACCTCGCCCTTCAAGTCGATTGCGGACCTCGCTGCGGCGCAGCGCACGTCTAAAGAACCCGTCACTATGGCCTTCGGTTCACCGAGCGGTCAGGTCGCGGTGGCGCTGTTTTCATCGGTCACCAATTCAGAGCCCACAGCCGTGCCCTACCGTGGCATCCCACAAGCTGTCACAGACATGATTGGCGGTCAGGTGAAGGTTGCCGTCGTCGACATCGGCAGCGGCCTGGCTCAAGTCAATGGCCAGAAGGCGCGTGCGCTGGCGATCTCGTCGGGTACTCGTTACGAAGGCGCGCCCGAGGTCCCAACACTACAGGAAGCCTTTCCCCGCGCCAGCGGCACCCTGGAAACCCTGATCGCCGTGATGGCGCCGGCCGACACACCCGCACCCATCGTTGCCACGCTGGACGCTGCCATTCGCTCGGTCATGGCAACCACGCCGGTCAAGGCGCAGTTCCAAGTGCTTAACACCAAGGTCATGTCTTTGACGAGCAAACAACTCGCAGACCGGATCCGCGCCGAGAACCCACGCTGGGAAGAACTCATCAAAAAATCCGGGATGGAGCGGCAGTAGGACTTTCATCCGGCACATACAAGCAAGCCACGGTTCAACGATTTCTACTTTTAAACGCACAACGAGCAATGCCACCATGAGCAGAATAAACAAGGACATCCGCACCGACATCGGTTCGAGCACGGCCGACAGCATCACGCTGTTCGGCCGGAACTTCGTGACCGACATCCTCGGCACCCTCAACCTGGGTGACATGGGCTTCCTCGAACTCACCGGGCGCTTTCCCGATGCGAACGAATCGCGCATGTTCAATGCAATGGTCGTGACATTGGTCGAACACGGCATCACGCCAAGTTCCATCGTCGCGCGCATGACCTACCTGGGCGCACCGGAGTCACTGCAGGGCGCCGTCGCCGCGGGCCTGAACGGGCTGGGCACTGTCTTCGTCGGAAGCATCGAAGGCGCAGCAAAAATGTTATATGAGGCCATGCCCGCGCCCGACGCGACCGCCGATTTGTCCGCGCTGGCGGCGACAACGGTCGATACGTTCCGTGCGGCGAAAAAAATCCTGCCCGGCGTTGGACATCCCTTCCATAAACCGATTGACCCCCGCACGCCGCGCCTCATGGAACTGGCGCGCGAAACCGGCTTCAACGGTCCTTACCTGAAGTTGATCCAGGCCATCTCCGACGAGGCGGCGCGCAAGAGCGGCAAGGTCTTGCCCATCAATGCAACCGGCGCCATCGGCGCACTGTGCTGCGAGATGGGCTTCGATTGGAAGATCTGCCGCGGCCTGGGCGTGATGGCCCGTGCGGTCGGCCTCGTCGGCCACATTCTCGAAGAGTCGCGCAACCCGATGGCCGCCGAGATTTGGCATTCTGTTGAGTCGCGTGCGACAGCGCATGTACGGGCGGACAAGGATTAGGCAACCCGCAACTGCGCGGCCTCTGCGTCTCGAACATCGACACCGGTCGTTAACGAACATCCCATCATTTAACCAATAAGCAACCCATGCAAACAGGCAATTTCGTAGAAGGCAAGGTCGTGCTGGTCACCGGCGCTGGGGGCGGCATCGGCCGCGAATTCGCGCTCGCGCTCGGCCGTGAAGGCGCCAGGGTCATCGTCAACGACCTCGGCGCCAGCGTCACCGGTGAAGGCCGCGATGTCTCGCGCGCGCAGGCGGTGGTCGACGAGATCGTCGCGGCCGGCGGCACGGCCACGGCCAACGGCGACAGCGTCTCCGACTGGGACGGCGCCAACCGCATGGTGACGCAGGCTGTCGACACCTACGGCCGCATCGATGCAGTCATCAACAACGCCGGCATTCTGCGCGACCGCTTTTTCTTCAACATGAGCGTGGACGAGTGGCGCGCCGTGATCGACGTGCACCTCAACGGCCCTTTCTACATCTCGCGCGCGGCCGCCCCGCATTTCAAGGCGCAGCAGTCCGGCTCGTATGTACACATGGTGTCAACGTCCGGCCTCATCGGCAACTTCGGCCAAGCTAACTACTCAGCGGCCAAGTTGGGCCTCACTGCGCTGTCCAAGTCCATCGCGATGGACATGGCGAAGTTCAATGTGCGCTCCAACTGCATCTCGCCTTTCGCGTGGAGTCGCATGATCGACGGCATGCCGACGGAGACCGAGGAGCAAAAGGCCCGCGTTGCGCGCCTGCAGCGCATGGAAACCTCCAAGATTGCGCCGCTCGCGGTGTACCTGTGCAGCGATGACGCGAAAGATGTCAGCGGCCAGATTTTTGCTGTGCGCGCCAACGAGATCTTCCTCATGAGCCAGATCAGGCCCCTGCGCGCCATGCACACCGCAGAGGGCTGGACGCCGCAGACCGTGGCCGAGCGTGTCATGCCCGCGATGAAACCCAGCTTCTACAAACTCGACCGGTCGCAGGACGTCTTCGACTGGGACCCGGTGTAAGCACACGCTATGGCCATTGATGTCGTGGCCGTGCGCCACTGGCCCTTCGCCGAGGTACGCCAGACCTACGCGGCCAAGGACACCATCCTCTACGCGTTGGCACTGGGCTACGGCAGCGACCCGGTCCACGCGGCGCAGCTGCGTTTCGTTTACGAGCAAGACCTGCAGGCCTCGCCCGCGATGGCGACGGCGCTATGCCACCCCGGCTTCTGGATCAGCGACGCGCGCACCGGCATCGACGCAGCGCAATGCGTGCATGCGGAACACCAGGTAGTGTGGCACCGCCCGCTGCCTCCTACGGGCGCGCTGGTCGCGACAACGCGGGTGCTCGACGTGTTTGATCGCGGCGCAGGCAAGGGCGCGATGCTGGTGTTTGCACGTGACTTGCACAACGAGGCCGGCGGCGACCTGATCGCCTCCATCGAACACCGCACCCTTTGCCGCGCCGACGGCGGCTTTGCTGCAGACGCACCGCAGTTGCAGGGCAGCCGGCCCGCCGCGCTCTTCACGCCGGTGGATGCATCGCGCGTGCCCGACCGCCGCATCGACATCGCATCGCTGCCGCAGGCTGCGCTGATCTACCGCCTGAGCGCCGACCCGAACCCGCTGCATGCCGACCCGGCCGTGGCGCAGCAGGCTGGTTTTGCGCGGCCCATCCTGCATGGCCTGTGCACGTATGGGCTTTGTTGCCGCGCCATACTGGAGGCATTTTGCGGCCAGCGCGCTGACCAGGTGCATGCGCTGGCTCTGCGGTTCCTGGCGCCTGTATTCCCCGGCGAAACGCTGCGCGTGGACATGTGGCATGACGGCGGCAGCATCGGCTTTAACTGCTCGGTGCCCGCGCGTGACGGCCTCATGGTGGCGACCGGCAGTGCCACGCTTGCGGCATAAAGCGCAGGCTGAATACTGCACGCCCGCCGCACCCACTCACGACTGCCGCTTTCCCGCACAAGCCCCTTAATTTCCCGCGCAAGCCCCTTATCTGGAGATGACATGACCGACACCCCGACTGCTACCCGCCATGCGACCGCCCTTCCCCATCCGAAAGCGCTTGCGACATTGGCGCCGAAAAAGCTGCTCATAGATGGGCGATGGGTGGCGCCGTCGTCCGGCAAGACGTTCGAAAGCATCAACCCGGCGACCGGCGAGGTGCTGGCCCATATCGCGGAGGCCAACGATGCGGACGTCGATGCCGCGGTCACGGCTGCACGCCGCGCTTTCGATGGCGTCTGGTCGAAGACCAAGCCCGCGGAGCGCCAGCGCCTGCTGCTCAAACTCGCCGACCTGATCGAGCGCGACTATGACGAATTCGCCATGCTCGACACGCTGGAAATGGGCATGCCCATATCGCGCAGCACCGCTGGCAAACAGCGCGTGGCGGGCATGGTCCGTTTCTACGCGGGTCTGGCCACCGCCATCCACGGTCAGAACATTTCAAACTCGATCCCCGGCTCGGTACTGTCGTACACGGTCAAGGAACCGGTCGGTGTTGTCGGCGCCATTGTGCCGTGGAACGGGCCGCTGAGCCAGGCCGTGTGGAAGGTCGCGCCGGCGCTCGCCACGGGTTGCACCGTCGTGCTCAAGCCGTCGGAGCAAGCCAGCCTGTCGCCGCTAAAGCTGGCCGAACTCATCGAGGAAGCCGGCTTTCCTCCTGGTGTAATGAACGTGGTCACGGGCGCCGGTGCAGTCGGCGCCGCGGTGGCCGCGCACCCCGGCATCGACAAGGTCGGCTTCACCGGCTCTACAGCCACCGGCCAGGCCATTGTGCGGGCCTCGGCCGGAAACTTGAAGCGCCTGTCGCTGGAGCTGGGCGGCAAGTCGCCCGACATCATCTTTGCCGATGCCGACCTAGACGCCGCGGTTGCGGGCGCCGCCGCGGCGGTGTTCACCAACTGTGGCCAGATCTGCATCGCCGGCAGCCGGCTTTTCGTCGAACGCAAGATCCACGACGAATTCGTGCACCGCGTGGCCGAACTCGCCGCGAAGATGCGCATTGGATCGCCGCTGGACCACGCCACTGAGCTCGGCCCGCTTGCCTCGCGCCTGCAGTTCGACCGCGTGATGAGCTACATCAATGCCGGCCATGAAGAAGGCGCACAGGCACTGGCTGGCGGCGCACGTGCCGACACGGGCAACCTCGCCAACGGCTGTTATGTGCAGCCGACGGTCTTCGCCGGTGCACGCGACGACATGAAGATCGTCCGCGAGGAAATCTTCGGTCCGGTCATCAGCGCCATGCCCTTCGACAGCGTTGAAGAAGTCGTGCAGCGGGCCAATAACACGCCCTACGGCCTCGGCTCCGGCGTGTGGACACGCGACGTGAGCAAGGCCCACCTGGTTGCCGGCGCACTGAAAGCCGGCACGGTCTGGGTCAACTGCTACCTGCAGCTCGACGCGGCCATTCCCTTCGGCGGCTACAAGATGAGCGGCTACGGCCGGGAGTCCGGCACCGAGCACATGGACCATTACCTGCAGACCAAGTCGGTCGTGTTGAAACTCGCCTGAAGCGCGTGCCTTGCAAGGAAATATCGTGAACAGCTACCAGATCACCGAATGGGGCAAGCCGCTGCAGCTGCGACTGCTCGAAAAACCCGTCCCGCAAGGCGACGAGGTGCTCGTGAAAATTTCCGCTGCCGGTGTGTGCCACAGCGACGTGCACATCCGCGCAGGCTACTTTGACCTGGGCGGGGGCAAAAAGCTCACTGCCGAGCAGTTTGGCTCCACACTACCGATGACGCTGGGCCATGAAATGGCCGGCACAGTTGCTGCGCTCGGCCCGGATGCCAAGGGAATCGAAGTCGGCACGCCCGTGGTTGTATACCCTTGGATCGGCTGCGGCGTATGCTCGCATTGCCAGGACCATCGTGATACCGACTGCGAAGCGCAACGCAGCCTCGGCTCGCGGCGCGACGGCGGGTTCAGTGACTATGTACTTGTCCCCAAAAGCCGTTACGTCGTGCCCACCGGCGAGGTTGATCTCACGCTCGCAGCCACGTTTGCGTGCTCCGGACTTACCTCGTACGGCGCCCTCAAGAAAATGCCGCCGATGACGCCGACTGACCGGCTGCTGCTCATAGGCGCCGGCGGCCTGGGTCTTGCGGCCGTGTCCATCGCGGGCTTGGTGACCCAGGCGCAGATGATCGTCGCCGACCTCGACG
>JAQGKG010000139.1 GCA_028290245.1 Devosia sp.
ATCGACAAGGTCGAGACCAATAACGCCCAGGGCGAATACTATCTAACCGACCTCGTGAGCCTCGCCAATGCGACGGGCAAGAAGGTTGGCTACGGCATAGCGCCAGAAAATGACGTGATGGGCGTCAATGACCGCAGCCAGCTGGCCCATGCCGAGGGACTGTTCCAGGAACTACGCCTGTCGGACTTCATGAAGGCTGGCGTCACGCTCAAAGACCCCAAAAGCGTCTGGTTCTCGTATGACACCGAGATTGCCCGCGACGTTACGATCGAGCCCAATGTGGTGTTTGGCCCCGGCGTGGTGATCGAGGAAGGGGCGGTGATCCATGCCTTCAGCCATATCGAAGGCGCCCATATTGGCCGCAACGCCAGTGTCGGGCCGTTTGCGCGGCTGCGGCCGGAGGCGAACCTCGCCGAAGGCGCCAAGGTTGGTAATTTCGTCGAGATCAAGAAGGCCGAGATCGGAAAGGGCGCTAAAGTTAGCCACCTGACTTATATCGGCGACGCCACCATCGGAGATAACGTCAATATAGGCGCTGGGGTCATCACGGTAAACTATGATGGCTACAACAAGCACCGCACGGTGGTTGGCGATAATGCCTTTATTGGCTCGAACAGCTCGTTGGTGGCGCCAGTCACCATAGGCGCGGGCGCGCCTGTTGCGAGCGGCAGCGTTATCACCGAAGACGTTGAGGCGGATGCGCTGGCGCTGGGTCGCGCTTTGCAGGTTGCCAAGCCGGGCAGGGCCAAGGCCATTTTCGAGCGTTTGGCTCTGGCCAAAAAACAGAAGACCGAGGGGATATAACATGTGCGGTATTGTTGGCATTGTAGGCAGCGAACCCGTTGCCGCCCGTCTGGTCGATGCGCTCAAGCGGCTGGAATATCGCGGCTATGACAGCGCCGGTGTTGCGACGCTCGAAGGCGGCGATATCGCGCGTCGTCGCGCCGAGGGCAAGCTGGCCAACTTGGCGCAGAAGCTGGGCTTCGAGCCGCTAGGCGGCAATATCGGCATCGGTCATACCCGCTGGGCCACCCACGGCGCGCCGACCGAGAACAACGCCCATCCGCATGCGACTGACCGTGTCGCCGTGGTGCATAACGGCATTATCGAGAATTATCGCGAGATGCTGGCCGACTTGGCAAAGGATGGCTACCTGCCCAAGACGCAGACCGACACTGAGTCGGTGGCGCTTTGGGTTAGCCGCGAATTGGCGAATGGTGCCGAGCCAGAACTGGCCGTGGCCCGCACGCTGAAGACGCTCAAGGGCGCATTTGCGCTCGCGTTCCTGTTCAAGGGTCAGGAAAACCTGCTGATCGCTGCTCGTCACGGTGCGCCACTCGCGATCGGTTATGGCGCCACCGAAATGTATCTCGGATCCGACGCTATGGCCCTGGCCCCGTTCACCTCGCGACTGACCTATCTGGAAGACGGCGACTGGGCGGTGATTACCCCCAATGGCGTCACCATCCGCGACGGCAAGGACGCCATCGTGCAGCGCGAGCAGCAGATTTCGCAGGCCTCGGCGCTGATGGTCGACAAGGGCAACTACCGCCATTTCATGGCCAAGGAAATCTACGAGCAGCCCGAAACCATCTCGCATACTTTGAGCCACTATGTGGACATGGGTGCGGAAAAGGTCGCCATTCGCGAGGTGCTGCCGTTCGATTTTGCTGATCTGAGCCGATTGACCATCAGCGCCTGCGGCACGGCTTATCTGGCTGGAGCCGTGGCAAAATACTGGTTCGAGCGCTATGCGCGGCTTCCAGTGGATATCGATGTGGCGTCGGAATTCCGGTATCGCGAGCCGCCGCTTGAGAAGGGCGGCCTGTCGCTGTTCATCTCGCAGTCGGGCGAAACCGCTGACACGCTTGCCGCTTTGCGCTATTGCGCCAGTCAAGGCCAGCATGTGGCGTGCCTGGTCAACACGCTGGAATCGACCATAGCCCGCGAGTCCGCGGTGGTGTTCCCGATACTTTGCGGCCCGGAAATCGGCGTTGCCTCGACCAAGGCGCTGACGGCGCAACTGACGGCATTGGCAAGCCTTGCCATCGCCGCCGGCCGGGCTCGTGGTGTGCTGAGCGCTGAACAGGAAGCCGAATTGGTCCGCGCACTGGTCAGCCTGCCGACGGCGGTGGCGGAAGCTTTGGGCACCGAGGGCCAGATCATGGACATCGCCAAGCGGCTGTCCAAGGCCAAGGACGTGCTCTATCTGGGTCGCGGTCCGATGTTCCCGATCGCCATGGAGGGCGCGCTGAAGCTCAAGGAAATCAGCTACATCCACGCCGAAGGTTATGCAGCTGGTGAACTCAAGCACGGACCGATCGCGCTGGTTGACGAGGACATGCCGGTCATCGTCGTGGCGCCCTCGGACGAGCTGGTCGACAAGACGCTGACCAACATGCAGGAAGTCGCGGCGCGCGGCGGCAAGATCATCCTGATCACCGATGCCGAAGGCGCCGCGACGGCCGGGCACGGCGTGTCGGACATCATCCTGATCCCGCATGTGTCGAGCTTTGTGGCACCAATCCTCGCGACAATCCCGGTGCAGTTGCTGGCCTATCACACGGCGGTGTTCATGGGCACGGACGTCGACCAGCCGAGGAATTTGGCCAAGTCAGTGACCGTGGAGTAGAGCGCTAACCCGCACGGATCAGAGGGATCGCCAGGTCTTTGCGGAACA
>JAQGKG010000209.1 GCA_028290245.1 Devosia sp.
CATAAAGGTCTTCCAGCCTGTTGCCGGACCGTCCCTGATAGGTCGATTAAGTATAGCACCAGAGTGCGAAGCCTAAGGGCCTGCCCTCCCACTCTGCTATCTCGCAAAACACCTTCGGATCGGCGCCGAACAGATCACGCAGGATATCCGCCTCGCTAGCCTTAGCCTCGTGGCTCAGGTTTTCGTAAGTGGCCAGATCGGCAATAAACTGCACGATGGCGCCGGCATCAGTGCCGATCGCCGGTCGGATGTTCAGGCTCATTGTTCGACGTCGTTCCGGTTGAGGATCAGGATGTCCAGTTCTCGCTGCGGCCAGAAGTCGGTTTTGACCATTTCGAAGGTGGTTGGCCCGATTTTCTTGACGTCATCGCCGCAGAACGACACCAGATTGTCGACGCTACCCTTGTCCACCACGAGGCGGAACTTGCCGATCGCCCCGCCGCTCCAATTGCCGCCGGTGGTCAAAATGTAGGAGAGCCAGCTCTCGGTGAACGGCGCCGAATAGGCCTCGTCCGGATTGGTCAGCGTCTTGCGCACCGCTGCAACGAAGCCATCGTCGGTGCAGTATTTGTTCAGGTAGTCCTTGCCGGGATCATAGTCGTCGGACGCCTCGCCAAGGAAGCTGACGCCCACCGTGCCGCCGACGCTCGGCTTGTACTTATGCTCAACCGTGACCATCTCACCCGCCGGGAAATCACCCTCCCAAGTGTAGGTCGCCTTGTAGGTCCAGGCCGGATAATAGTGCTTTTCCCAGCCATGGCCTTCGTCATACTCATCCGGCGTCAGCATGCCCAGATGCAGCAACTCGGCGCGTGTCGCCTCATCCAGGGCGTCTGTCGCTTCGCTAGCCTGCTTGGTGATCGGCAGCAGCGGCAGCCCGAGTTGCTCGACCAGCTCGCTGCGATCGACGCCAAACGAATAAGCGTACTCATGCAGCGTGGCATCGACAGGCTTGCCGTTCAGCGTGGTCTCGAACTTAAAATGATCGTCCTCAAGCCCCATTGGATAGGCGACGTCCGAATACCAGTTCGGCACGATGTCTGGCATCGGGAAGGCGACGAGAATGTTCTGGTCGGTCTCGCCGGTATTGCGAAACTGGTAGACTACCCGGATTTCCTCTTTCGAAATGAACAGCTCCTCGCTCTCCATCACGATGTCGAAATTGGTGACAAACTCCAGCCCACCAGTGCCGATCACTGCAGTGGTGTCATTGCCGAGAGCAGGCATGGTGGCGGCCAGCAGCACGCCTAGCACTGCAAGAGACTTCATCATTTCCTCCAAAGACCTGCGCGCCACAGCGGACTCTTCGCCACCGGTTGATCTGCGCGCTATCTAGCCTGTTCCGCGACGCTTGCGGAAGGCACCATCTGCGCTGGATCAGACCGAAACCGCCGCCTTGATATGGGGATGTGGATCGTAGCCCTCGAAAGCGAAATCCTCGAACACGAAGTCCTCGATCCGCTTCACGTCCGGATTAATCTTGAGCGTCGGCAGCGGCCGCGGCTCGCGCGTAAGCTGCAGTTTGGCCTGCTCGAAATGGTTGGAATAAAGATGCACGTCACCAAAGGTGTGCACGAAATCGCCCACCTCCAACCCCGTAACCTGCGCCACCATATGGGTCAGCAGCGCATAGGACGCCGTGTTGAACGGCACGCCGAGGAAGGTATCCGCCGAGCGTTGGTACAACTGGCAACTCAGCTTGCCGTCGGCCACATAAAATTGAAATAGGCAGTGGCACGGCGGCAAAGCCATCTCGTCAACTTCGGCAGGATTCCACGCCGAGACGATATGCCGGCGCGAATCCGGCTTGCTCATAATGCTCTCGATGACCTGAGCGAGTTGGTCGATCTTGCGCCCATCCGGCGCCGGCCAGCTACGCCACTGCGAGCCATACACCGGCCCAAGATCCCCATTCTCGTCGGCCCATTCGTCCCAGATCTTGACGCCATGCTCCTGCAACCAGCGCACATTGGTATCGCCACGAATGAACCACAGCAGCTCATAAACGATAGATTTAAGATGCAGCTTCTTGGTCGTCAGCAGCGGAAAACCCGCATTGAGATCGAACCGCATCTGATAGCCAAACAGGCTCCGCGTGCCAGTACCAGTCCGATCGGACTTGTCGGCACCATGGTCGAGAATATCGGACATAAGCTTGAGATAGGGCTGCATGGCCGCGAACCTACTTCGATTCGCTTTCGTCCACATGCCTCTCGACCAGCTTCGTCAACAGCTCGATCTGTTCCTGCTGCTTGGCGATCAGTTGCTTGAGGTCGTCGTTGCGGAGTTGATCGACCTTGTCGTGCAGCGCCATGATCTCGATCTCGGCCTTCAGGTTGCACTCATAGTCGTGGCTGGTCACCAGACGGTCCTTGGCGGTCTGCCGGTTCTGGCTCATCATGATAAGCGGCGCCTGCACCGCCGCCAGCATCGACAGCAGCAGGTTGAGGAAGATGAACGGATAGGGGTCGGGTGCCGAGCGGCTCAGCAGCACGTTGAAACTGACCCACGTGACCAGCACGACGCCAAAGCCGATCAGGAAGGTCCAGGAGCCGCCGAACGAGGCCACGCCGTCGGCCAGCCGCTGCCCGAAAGTCGACTTTTCATCGAACACTTCGCTGGTGTCCAGCGACAGCGCCTTCTTCCCGATGGCCTGCTGCAGCACCTGCCGCTCGACGCCGGTCAGCGCCGTTTCCCTCTTACCTAAAAAGCGTTCGGCGGCCTTGATCAGAATATCGGACGACGTGTCGGTCATGGTGAGTCTCGTGGCTGGTTGCCACTACCTACACGGTTTGTCCGCTCCCACCGCTATCGGAACCCGCATCAGGCTGGGGCAAGACCTCGTATGTCGTGACCGAAAAGCCGGACAACAAAGCCGGCCCGAATTGGGTCGATAGCGCCACATCGGTCGCGTCGCGGCCTATCGCCATCAGGATGCGCCCGATGCGGGGTGCGTTGTGCCGCGCATCGGCAGTATACCAGTGCCCGCCAAGATAAACCTCGAACCATCCGGAAAAATCCATCGGAAATGGCACCGGCGGGACGCCAATATCGCCGAGGTAGCCTGTGCAATAGCGGGCGGGAATGTTCATACAGCGGCATAATGTCAACGCGAGATGGGCAAAGTCACGGCAGACGCCAGTACGTTCGGTATAGGCCCCAAACGCCGTCCGGGTCCGATCGGCGTTCTGGTAGTTGAACGTTATGTGACTATGCACAAAGTCGAGGATGGCCTGCACCAGTGGCCA
>JAQGKG010000220.1 GCA_028290245.1 Devosia sp.
GATTTCGGAAAAGCCATTTTGCAGGGTGACGCTGGTCAGCTCAGGCGGCGCATTGTCACCCCGCACGACAATGCGCCCGGCACGGTCGCGCACAAAGTAGGTGAAATAGTTCTCATCGCCGACCTGGTCGAGGCCCGGAACCTGATGGGTTTCGTCCTGCTGCAATGCGCGCGCATCATGTATCGCCAGCGGCAGTAGCCGGTAGGCGCTCTGCTGCAGCGTTTTGTCAAACGCCTCGTTCAGTTCGTGCCGCATGACAGTTGCGGAAATCCATGCGGCGCCGATCCACAGCAGGGCCGTACCAATAGCAAGGCCCAGTGAAAGGCGCAGCGCGATGGAAAAGCTGGCCATGGCTAGGAAGACACCTGATAGCCCAGGCCACGCTCGGTGCTGACAAAATCCCGGCCAAGCTTCTTGCGCAGGCGGCTTACATAGACCTCGACAGCGTTGCTTTCGATCTCGGCACCAAATGCGTAGAGGGAGTCCTCGATCTCACTCTTGGACACCACAGCGCCGCGATGGCTGAGCAATCGCTCGAGCACAACCCATTCTCGCGCCGTCAGAATGACCGGCTCGCCCGCGACGGTTGCCACCTTGCGCGACACATCGACGGCGATGGATCCAACGGTCAGCACTGGCAGCGGATTGCCTGACGAGCGGCGCGCGACGGCAGCGACCCGGGCGCTCATTTCACTCAGGTCAAACGGCTTGATCAGGTAGTCGTCAGCGCCGGAGTTGAGACCCTCGATGCGGATGGCCACCTGGTCTTGCGCCGTGGTGATGATGACGGGCACCGGATTTCGGGAAGCGCGCAGCTCGCGCAGCAGGTCCAGCCCGCGCCCGTCTGGCAGATTGAGGTCGAGCAGAACCAGTTCGTAAGTCATTGTTTCGAGCGCCAGGCGAGCATCCTCGAGGCGCTGCATCCAGTCGACCCCATGCCCGTGTGCGGCAATATGGTCCCGAATGGCAGCACCTAGCGCTCGGTCATCCTCAATCAACAATACCCGCACCATTGGCCCCTATGCTTTGCGCCAGTGTAGCTGCACAATCTGACGCCAGGCTGAAAGTCATGGTGCTCCCATTCCATTGCGCTGTCAGCTTCGCCTTCAGTTTGGTGTCAGGTTCCGTCGCTACAGCTGTCACAACATTAGGCTGTCCGATTTGTCGGCGATGTCGTCGCGCAGCGGTGCAGATCAGGTTTCCGATGAACGCGCACCAGGCTCCGGGCTATTCGACGCTTCAGATCACCATTCACTGGGTGATTGCCGCCCTTGTGGCATTCCAGCTCATTTTCGGCGGAGGCATGACCAATGTGCGCGACGCGGCAGAGGAAGGCGCCACGCCGTCCAGCGTGGATACTGCGGTCAGCATCTGCCACTACTGGTTCGGCATCGCCATCTTGGTGCTGGTCCTGGTCCGGCTGGGCATTCGCATTATACAGGGCGTGTCGCCGCGACCGGTCGGGACGCCGACATGGATGGACTGGGCCGCCAAGCTGGTACACTGGGCCTTCTACCTGATGCTGTTTGCCATGCCGATGCTAGGTTTGCTGACCGTCTATGTCTCCGATGCTTTCGGCGACATTCATAAGCTCGGCAAGCCAGTGTTCATCGCTCTTATTGCCCTGCACGTCGTTGCGGCGCTGTTTCACCAGTTCGTCAAGCGTGATGGCACTTTGCGACGTATGTTGGTTCCCGCGCGTTGAACATTCTTACAGTCGCAGGCCAAATATTCGCCAGTCGGAAATACACAGGCAAATTCAAGGTTACCTTATGAACGCTCGGATGAATTTGGCTGGCCCCCACCTGCTCGGACTGGCTACGCATGTGCCGCCTTATGAACTGCCGCAGGACATGGTCAAGGTCGTGGCCAAACGCGTGCTCGGCGAGCGCTATCCCGATTTCGTGCGGCTGACCAAATCCTTCGAAAACGCCGGGATCAACAGTCGCTATTCTGCAGTGCCATTTGAATGGTTCGAACAGCCACAGGATTGGCCGAGCCGGACTGCTGCTTATCTAAAAGGCGCCACCGAAATGTTTATCGGCGCCGCAAGCAAGGCCCTGGTGTCGGCCGGCTGGACCGCCGATCAGGTCGATTGCATCGTGACGGCAACCTCCACGGGCATTGCCACACCGACGCTCGATGCGCGTGCCATGATGACGATGCCGTTCCGCGCCGATGTGCATCGGGTTCCGGTGTTCGGGCTGGGCTGCGCAGGCGGCGTATCGGGACTGTCGATAGCGGCCCGGCTGGCCAGCGCTTCTCCGGGCAGCAAGGTGCTGTTCGTATGCGTCGAGGCCTGCACCCTGTCGTTTCGCGACGATCGCCTGCAAAAGGCCGACATCATCGCCACCGTGTTGTTTGGCGATGGCGCTGCGGCTGCGTGCATTTCGACCGAAGGCGCAAGCCTCGGGGAGTTTGGCCAGGGCGAAGAGCATACTTGGCCAGATACGCTGTCGATCATGGGATGGGATGTTGACAAGGCAGGATTTGGCGTGGTGTTCGACCGCTCCATTCCGGAATTCGTCAAACAGCATTTTGCCGATGCAGTGCAAGGCGGACTCGGGCGCATGGGACTGGAGCCGGAAGATTTGAACCGGATGATCTGCCATCCTGGCGGCGCCAAGGTAGTCGATGCCATCGAAGACGCGCTGCATCTCGAGCAGGGCGTACTCGACCATGAACGCGGTGTGCTGCTCGACTACGGCAACATGTCTGCACCGACCGTTTTGTTTGTTTTGCAGCGCGTGCTGGCCGACGCGCCGCATGGTCAGATGATGCTGGCGGCACTTGGCCCCGGCTTTACCGCTTCGCTGCTGCCGATCCGGTTTACAGCCTGATGGGTGCAGTTTCCATTCCGGCAGTGCTGTTCATCGGCTTCGTCGTGCTGCAAAGGCTGGGAGAGCTGGTGCTGGCGCGGCGCAACACAGCGGCCTTGATGGCCCGGGGGGGCCGCGAAATTGGGGCCAGCCATTATCCGCTAATGGTGAGCATGCATACCGCATGGCTGCTGGCCACTGCATGGTTTGGCTGGCAGGCGCCGGTTTCCCTTTCCTGGCTTGCCGCCTATGTCGTGCTGCAAGGGATGCGAGTATGGATCCTGGCCAGCCTTGGTTCGCGCTGGACGACCCGGGTCATCATCCTTGACGAGCCGCTTGTGGTCCGCGGTCCGTATCGGTTTGTGTCGCATCCCAACTACATGCTGGTGGTGGCCGAGATTATCGTCGTGCCCATGGTGCTTGGACTGGTATGGGTCGCGGCAATCTTCACCGTGCTGAATGCCGCCATGCTGGCCCTGCGCATTTCGGTGGAACAACGGGGCCTGGATCAAGTTCGACGCCATGAGCTAAGGGTTGGGTGACCGACGAGAGGCCCCACAGGGTCAATCATGTCTCAGGAAATAGCCACCAGTACGGCGCCACCCGCAATTAGCCCGATGCCCAGCCAGCCGGTCGGCGGCAGGCGCTCCCCAAGTAGCAGCGCGGCAAACACGGCCACCAGGACGACGCTGAGCTTGTCGATCGGCGCCACCTGGGCGGCCTTGCCCAGTTGCAGCGCACGAAAATAGCACAGCCATGACAGCCCCGTCGCGACCCCGGAAAGCACGAGGAAGGTCCAGGTCTTGCCCGACAGCGATGCCGGCGCCTGCCAGTGCCCTGTGCCAGCCACGATGCCGGCAGCGACGATCAGGATGACCACGGTGCGGATCAGGGTTGCGAAATCGGAATTGACGTTCTCGATGCCGATCTTGGCGAAAATGGCGGTCAGCGCGGCAAAGCCTGCCGATAGCAGGGCCCAAAATAGCCAAGACGATAGCGGAGCTTCCATGGTGTGAACTTCTCGATTGTGATGTGGGCGGGCGCGCAAGGTTTCAGGAGGTGAACGTCACCCCCGCCTCAGGCATGAACCGTATGGCGATATGCAGGCCGGGGTGGTTGTCGCCGATTTCGATGCTGGCGCCATGCAGGTCGGCAATGGCTTTGACGAGGCTCAAGCCCAGACCGTGGCCCGGCGTGCTGCGGCTCTTGTCGAGCCGGTACAGTCGCTGGAACACCCGCTCGCGTTCCGCCGCCGGAATGCCCGGTCCGGTATCCGTTACGCTGATGCTGAACGACTGGCCCGGCTCTGCTGCGACAGCCAGCGTGATCCTGGTTCCCGGCGGGCAATGGCGGATCGCATTCTCGATTAGATTGGCGAATAGCTGGGTGAGCAGGTCGCGATCGCCGACGATGGGCGGCAGCGGCGCGGCAGTGAACACCAGCGTTTGCCCATGCTCGCGGGCCACTTCCTCATAGGCGTCGTAGAGTGTTTCCAGCACGGGCAGGATCGCCATTGGCTTGAACCGGGCGCGACGGGCTCCGGACTCGATCTGAGCGATGCGCAGCAGGGCATCGAAGGTGGTGTTGATCTGGCGCGTTTCATCCTGCGCCTGCTGCAGCAGGCTCGCGACCGGCTTACCGGCGTCGTCGTCGTCGATGGCGTTCTGCACCGTGAAGCTCAGACGGTTGAGCGGCGTCTTGAGGTCATGCGCGATATCGACACTGACCTGCCGCATGCCTTCCACGAGGCCCGCTAGCCGATCGAGCGCCTGGTTGATCTGGATGGACAGGTCATCGAGATCGTCATGATTGCCCCGCAGAGCGATACGGGAAGTCAACTCGCCCCGGCCGACCTGGTGCATTGTGGCTGCAATGGCATCGATCCGGCGCTGTCCACGCAGTGCGATGACGAGGGCAGCTATGACAATCAGGATGGTAAAGGCGAGCCCCGCCAGACCAAGGCTGTTGAGGACGATGGCGCCGACCGCGTCGGTCTCCTCGAAGCTGGCACCGACGGTCAGCTCGATGTCATAAACCTGGCCCGAATAGATCTGGTAGCCATCATCCGCATCCAGCCCCAAGACAGAGCCCGGCACGACGGACCAGCCCGCGTCCACTTGCGCCTGATCGATATTGCCGGCCAGCTTTTGTCCTTTGCCATCACGCAGCAGAAATACCCGTTCTTCTTGGGCGGTAGCTGCTGCATGGCTGCGCACCAGTTCGGTCAGGTCGGTGAGATCGCTTTCAGCATAGGATTGAGTGATGACGGCAAAAGTCTGCTCCAGTTGCCGTCGCATGCGCGCGTCGAGTTCGCCTTGGATCAATAGGAAAGCGGCAAAGCCGGCGAGCAGCAGGAACACCAGAAATGCGAAACCGAGCGGCGCGATCAACCGGATCGCGGTGCTGCGATGAAGCGACTTAAGCATGCAGGCTATAGCCAGTGCTGCGGATGGTGTGCAGCAAGGGCTTGGCAAACGGCTTGTCGATCTTGGCGCGCAGCCGGCTGATATGGGTTTCGACAACGCTGGTCTGCGGATCGAAATGGAAATCCCAGACGCGTTCGAGGAGCATGGTACGGGTCAGCACGCGGTTCTCGTTCTGCATCAGATAGGTCAGCAGCGCGAACTCGCGCGGCAGCAGGTCGATGGCCACGATGCCGCGCTTGCAGGAGTGGCGGATCAGGTCGATTTCGAGATCTGCGACCCGAAGCCTAGTTTTTTCGATCATGGGCGGCGGGCGGCGCGCCAGGGCATTGAGCCGCGCCAGCAGTTCGGAAAAGGCGAAGGGCTTGACCAGATAATCGTCGCCGCCGGCTTCGAGGCCATCGACACGGTCGTCGACGCCACCCACCGCTGTGAGGAACAGCACGGGCGTGGTATTGCCCGAGGCCCGCAGAGCCTTGACCAGTGACAGCCCGTCAAGGCCCGGCAACATGCGATCGATCACCATGACGTCGAAACGCTCGTTCATGGCGTGCATAAGGGCGTCGCGGCCATCCTTCAGCACGTCGGCGACGTGGCCCGCCTCGGTAAAGCCGCGGCTCAC
>JAQGKG010000224.1 GCA_028290245.1 Devosia sp.
GATGATGACGACTTCGCCACCTTCTGGAGTCTGGCGGACGATATAGTCCTTGTCCTTGCGGAACAGCTTGTGGGCGCGCAATGCCGAATTGGCATGATGCACCAGCGCGACGTTTTTCACGTCATACAGCGAGCCGGTCTTGAGCAGGCCGTCCTCGGCCAGGCGGGCTTCGAGTTTTTCGATACCCTGGTCGGTGAAGGTTACCGAGCGCTGCTTTTCGTCGAGTTCGAAATCATCCTCGCCGATGATCGGGATGATGGCGTCGAGCTTGAGATAGAGGTCGCTGCGATCATCGGACGGACCAGAAATGATCAGCGGTGTACGAGCTTCGTCGATCAGGATGGAGTCGACTTCATCGACGATGGCGAAGGCATGGCCGCGCTGCACCATCTGAGCGCGCGTATACTTCATATTGTCGCGCAGGTAATCGAAGCCGAGTTCGTTATTGGTGCCATAGGTAATGTCGGCGCCGTAGGCTTCCTTGCGCTCAACATCCGTCATGCCATGGACGATGACGCCCCAGCTCAGGCCGAGGAAGTTGTAGATCTGGCCCATCCAGGCCGCGTCGCGCTTCACCAGGTAATCGTTGACGGTCACCAGATGGGCGCCATTGCCGGTCAGCGCATTGAGATACATCGGCAGCGTCGCCACCAGCGTCTTGCCTTCACCGGTACGCATCTCCGCAATGCCGCTCTCGTTCATCACCATGCCGCCGATCAGCTGCACGTCGAAGTGGCGCATGCCAAGCACGCGCTTTGACGCCTCGCGTACGGTAGCAAAAGCCGGCACGATCAAATCATCGAGACTGCCGCCCTTTTCGAGTTGAGCCTTGAACTCGGCAGTGCGGGCGCGCAATTCGTCGTCGCTCAGCTTTTCCAGTTCGGGCTCAAGCGCGTTGATCGCGGCTACATTGCTCTGGAAGCGCTTTACGGACCGGTCTGACGGAGACCCGAATATCCGCCGGGCAAGCGAGCCAAATGCCATATGTCAGGTCCTTAAATAACTCATCGGGGTGCGGCGGGGGAGTGCGAAACAGGCCCGTTCGGCCGCGTCGACGCGATGAGAAAGCCTTTCGGGCTTAGAATTTCTGATGTCCCGCCAGGCGGCGGAAAAAGCGGCTGAGATGTAAGAGCGAGGCCTTGTCTTGTCAACGTCGCCGAAATGGGCGACACCTCCTCTCGCCCAGCCGGAGAGCCCGGCAGGAACGGGTTTTTCGACCATTGGTTGCCGAGCGACGCCATGGGGCACATTTTGGCCCCGTTGCTATGTGAGGCAGGCCAAAGACCTTAAGCCACCGACGCAACCCGTCAGGGCGCGCTTTGCCGATTTTCAACGAGCCAGGGCGCAGCATAGCGCCGGCCCAGGAGACTGAACCTCATGATTTCTTCCTCGTTGCGCCTTGCCCGGACCAGCATGCTCGCGCTGTTTCTTGCTGCCGGTGCTTTGGCCGCTCCGGTCATGGCTCAGGATGCTGCGCCTGCTGCCGAGGCGCCTGCTCCTGAAGCTGCGCCCGCAGCGCCCGAAACCGTCGTGGCAACCGTCGGCGGTGCGCCGATCACCGAGGCCGACCTGAGCTTTGCCGCCGAGGACCTGACCCAGGAACTCAGCCAGATGCCCGAAGAACAGCGCAAGCCGTTCCTGCTGCGCGTGCTCATCGACATGAAGGTGATGGCCAAGGCCGGCCAGGATGAAGGCATGGCGGAAACCCCCCTGTTCCAGCAGCGCCTTGCCTACCTCAAGGATCGCGCCCTGCGCCGCGCGTATTTCGCCGACGCCATCGCCAATGCCGTGACCGAAGAGGCCGTGCGCGCCGAGTATGATAAATTCGTCGCCGATTTCGTGCCGGCCGATGAAGTCCGCGCCAGCCACATCCTGGTTCCGACCGAGGAAGAAGCCAATGCGGTCAAGACCGCGCTCGATGGCGGCGCTGACTTCGCTACCCTCGCCAAGGAAAAGTCGATCGATCCAGGCGCAGCCAATGGCGGCGACCTTGGCTTTTTTGGCCCCGGTATGATGGTTGCGCCGTTTGAAACCGCTGCTTTTGGGCTGACCGACATTGGCCAGGTCTCGGCGCCGGTACAGTCGCAGTTCGGCTGGCATGTCATCAAGCTCGAAGAAAAGCGCAAGTCGAGCGCCCCGGCCTTCGAACAGGTCGCCCAACAGCTGCAGCAGCAGTTGCTGATGGCAACGTTCGACGAAACCGTTAAGCGCCTGATGGATGGCGTAGAGATCGATATCCCCGACGCCGCCCTGAAGGCCGCCGTGGATTCGCAGACCGAAACGGATGCTGCTGGCGCGACTGCGTCGTAAGGTTTTTAGGCGGAAGAATATCGGTGGGGCACTGTTTCGTCCCACCCACCACGCGGGTACCTCCCCCTTGACGGGGGAGGCTAGGAGGGGGTGCGCTTAGCCCGAATATCGGGGCCAAACGTCCCCCACCCTGACCCTCCCCGCAAGGGGGAGGGTGTCGACTGATACCCTGTACCGAGAAGACAGGTATCCTTAAGCCAACAGCCCTCGCACCATCTGCTTTGCCGCCTGCGCCAGTTGCTGCTCATCCCGCTCGATGCGCCCGGTCAATAGCCGCTGCCAGACAAAGCCCGCCAGCACGTCGGCGGCCAGCCCGTCGTCCACATCGGCAGCCAGTTCGCCTCGCGCGATGCCACGGCGGAAAATTTCCCCTGACTGGATGCGCCGTTCGGCCGCGTAGGCCTGTAGTGATTCCGCGGCCACATCGTCGCGCTGGGCTTCCGCCACGACAAAGCGGAATAGATCGCCGGCTCCCGTGCCGCCCCAATGGGCAAAAACACCCTTGAGGAAAGCCAGCACATCGCCCTCGACGGTTCCGGTGTCGGTATGGACCGAGTTCGGCTTCTGGCGGTGATAGACGTCGAGCAACAGCGCGGTCTTACCGGGCCACCACTTGTAGATGGTCGGCTTGCCGGCGCGGGCCCGCTT
>JAQGKG010000229.1 GCA_028290245.1 Devosia sp.
GCGAGACCGGCATCACGGTGATCTTCGTGACCCACTCGGTGTTCGAAAGCGCCTTTCTCAGCAATCGCATCGTCGTCATGCGTGCCCGGCCCGGCCAGGTTTATGCCGACCTGCCTTTGGTGACCTCAGCCACGCGGGACGAACACTACCGCACCTCCGAGGAATATCGCGCCACGACCGACACCGTGTCCCGCGCCCTGCAGGAAGCCATCATGCGCGGAGCCCAGGCAAAATGAGCCAAGTAATTGCTGCCGCCAACATAGAGGCGCCAAACGCAGAAGCCGGCACCGACAGCGCTGTCGCCATCGTGCTCAGCCGCACCAGCCTGACCGAACGCATCCTGTCGGTGGCCATTCCCGTGCTAATGGTGGTGCTGGCGATTGCCGCCTGGCAGGCGCACATCACAATCAACCAGGTACCGCGCTACATCATGCCGGCGCCGCTTGATGTGATCACGGCTCTGGGGACGGATTGGGGGACGCTCTACCCGTCGCTACTGGTGACGCTGCGGATCACCGTCCTGGCGCTGGGAATTGCCCTGCTAGGCGGCGTTGGCCTCGCGATCATTCTGGTGCAGAGCCGCTGGATCGAGTTGGCCTTGTTCCCGTTTGCGGTGATCCTGCAGGTCACGCCGATGATCGCGATCGCGCCACTGCTGATCATCTACATGCCCGACACACAGTCTGCGCTGCTCACATGTGCCTTCGTCGTCGCATTCTTCCCGATCCTCTCCAACATGGTGGCGGGTCTCAAGAGCGTCGATCACAACCTGCTCAATCTGTTCGAGCTTTATGGCGCCAGCCGCTGGCAGACGCTGATCCACCTTAAGCTGCCATCATCGCTGCCGTATTTCGCCACCGGCCTGCGAATTGGTGGCGGGCTGTCGCTGATCGCAGCAGTGGTCGCCGAATTTGCCGCCGGTTCGGCCGGCAGGGGCTCAGGCCTCGCGTTCCGCCTGCTGGAATCGGGTTACCGGCTCAACTATCCGCGGCTCTATGCGGCGCTGCTGCTGCTGATGGGTACCGGCGTCGCTATCTTTGCACTGACCTCGCTGATTTCATGGCTGATGCTGCATCGCTGGCACGAAAGCGCCATCAGGCGGGAGAACTGATTTGACCCTCACCATTCCGGCCGATGGCCACTACGTGCTCGCCAATGCCAGCGTGCCCCAATCCGTCATGGGCAACCCGGCGTCCGGCGCACTGGCAAGGGTCGATATCAGCATCGGAAATGGCCTCGTCACCGCCATCGGCCCGTGCGGTTCGGCATCGGGCTCCAATGTCATCGATCTCGATGGCGGCATCGTGCTGCCGGCGTTCGTCGATCTGCATACCCATCTCGACAAGGGCCATATCTGGCCGCGCAAGCAGAACCCGGACGGCACCTGGCTTGGCGCCCTGATGGCGGTACTCGATGACCGCACTGCCAACTGGGCCGCTGCCGATGTCGAGCGGCGCATGGATTTTTCGCTGCGCTGCGCCTATGCCCATGGCACCGCCGCCCTCCGCACCCATCTCGACATGGCGCAGCCCCAGCATGAGATCACCTGGGAGGTGTTCGAGGCAATGCGCGCGCGCTGGGCCGGCCGCATCGAATTGCAGGCTGCCGGGCTGATGGGGCCGGACACCATCCTCGATCCCGAAAAGCTCCGCGCCGTTGCTACCCGCACCAAGGCCGCTGGCGGCATCCTGGGTGGCTCGACGGCGGTACACCCCGAAAACCAAACTATCATGCGACGACTGGTCGAGATCGCCGGCGAGCTCGATCTTGCCATTGACCTTCACACCGACGAGTCCCCCGATCCGGCCGCCAATGCGCTTGAATGCCTCGCCGAGGCGGTGATCGAAACCGGCTTCAAGGGCAAGGTTACCGCCGGCCATTGTTGCTCGCTGGCCGTGCAATCGGACGATGTGGCCAGGCGGGTAATCGACAAGGTCGCCCGGGCTGGCGTCGCCGTGGTCTCGCTGCCGATGTGCAACATGTATCTGCAGGACCGCGACAACAAGGCAGGCGTTCGCACCCCGCGCTGGCGCGGCGTTACCCTGCTCAACGAGCTCAAGGCCGCAGGCGTTTCCGTCGCCATCGCTTCCGACAACACGCGTGACCCCTTCTACGCCTATGGCGATCTCGATGCGTTCGAGGTGCTGCGCGAGGGCGCCCGCATCCTGCAGTTCGATCACCCGCAGGCCGACGCCTTTGCCTGGGCACGCTCGGTTGGTGCGGACCCCGCAGGTATTGCCAGCTTTGCCTATCGCGCCACCATTGCCGCAACGTTGCCTGCTGACCTTGTGCTGTTTGGCGCCCGCAGCTGGACCGAGCTGATGTCGCGCCCGCAGGCCGACCGCACGGTGTTGCGAGGCGGCGTGGCGATCGACACCACCCTTCCCGACTATCGCGAACTAGACGACTTGATGGGGATCCGATGAGCATTTCTGCATTTCGAGCCGAACTTGGCGACATTGCGCAGGAGGACAATCCAAGGCTTGTCCAGCAGCGCAGCCGCGACCACTACTGGTACTCGCCAATTCTCAAGGCCAAGCTCGACCATGTGACGGCCGAAGTGGTCGTCTCGCCACGTAGCAATGACGAGGTCAAGACCGTCCTCGCCGCCGCCTTCAGGCATGGGGTAGCCATCACGCCGCGTGGCGCCGGTACCGGCAATTATGGTCAGGCCATGCCGCTGTCGGGCGGCGCCATGCTCAACCTGATGAACATGGACAAGGTGCTCGATATCAAGCCCGATCGCGTCCGCGCCCAGGCCGGTGCCGTGCTCGAAGAAATGGACCATCAGACGCGAGCGGCCGTACGCGGCGAGTTGCGCTTCCATCCCTCGACCTATCGCATGGCCTCGATCGGCGGCTTCATCGCCGGCGGCTCTGGCGGCGTTGGGTCGGTGCGCTGGGGCGGGCTGCGCAACATTGGCAGCATTCTGGAGCTGAAGGTCATCACCTGCGAGGCAGAGCCGCGTGAGCTCGATCTCGAGGGCGAGGATATCCTCAAGGTCGCCCATGCCTATGGCACCAATGGCATCATCGTCGAGGCCGAGATGCCGCTGGCACCGGCGCATGACTGGGTCGACATGATCGTCGGCTTCGACGACTTCATGGCCGCGGCCCGTTTTGCCGAGGCCGTCGCGCTGCAGGATGGCCTGCTGGTCAAGGAAGTCGCGCCATGCGCCGCCCCGATCCCCGAAGCCTATTTCAATCGCCACAAGCCCTATATCAAGTCTGGCCAGTCGGTGGTGCTGATCATGGTGGCGCCGGTTTCGGCCGCGGCGATAACGCTGTTCACCAGCCATAACCGTGGCGAGATGCTGTATCGCTCCGACCTGGCTAGCGAAGAAGAGCTCAAGCGCCTGCCGCCGGTCTATGAGCTGGCCTGGAACCACACCACGCTACGTGCACTCAAGGTCGATCCCTCGGTCACCTACCTGCAGACCCGTTATCCCACCATCGCCCACGTCGAAAAGATCGTCGGCCTGCTCGGTGATGAGCTGCCGATGCATATCGAAATGACGCGGCAGGATGGCGTCGTCACCTTCGCAGGGTTGCCGTTGGTCCGCTACACGACAGAGGAACGCCTCGAAGAGATCATCCGCATTCACGAGGACAACGGCTGCAACGTCTTCAATCCGCATCGCTACACGCTCGAAGAAGGCGGCATGAAACGGACCGACCAGAAGCAGCTCGATTTCAAGCGCGAGGCCGATCCCAAGGGCATGCTCAATCCAGGCAAGATGGTCGCCTGGGAAAACCCCGATTTTGATTTCAAGGCTGGTAAGGCATGGCTATTCGATGGCCTTAATCCGGTGCATGCCGCCTGATGCGGGTCCACGTCATCCACGCCCATCCGGTCGAAACCAGCTTCAATCGCGCTTTGTTCGACGCTGTCGTCGATGAACTGACGCGCAAGGGGCACGAGGTAGACGCGCTCAACCTCTATGACGCGGGTTTCGATGCCGTGTTGAGCCGCGAGGAACGTCTCAACTACCACGACGTGCCCGGTAACCTGACCCCGCTGGTCAAGCCCTATGTGGATCGCCTTTTAGCGGCAGAAGCGCTGGTGTTTGTGCATCCGGTCTGGAACTACGGCTACCCCGCCATACTCAAGGGATATTTCGACCGCATCTTCCTGCCGGGCGTATCCTTCATCCTCGAAGGCGGTGGCGATCGCGGCAGGCTGGTGCCGAATTTCAATAACATCGCCAAGGTTGCTTTCGTCACGACCTACGGCGGCAATCGCTGGCGCACCATGGTCATGGGCGATCCACCCCGGCGACTGGCGCGACGCTGGGCATGGGTCACCTTTGGCACGCGAAGCCCGCCAGATTACCTGGCCCTATACGACCTCAACAATTGCACGCCTGACATACTTCGCGATTTCATCGCCAAAGTACGGCGAGCAATGTCGGATTTCTAAACGGGTAAGCTGTCATAGGCTGCAGCGGATATCGGCGTATTAGAGTGCGAGTTGCCGCGCCGAGCCGCTCGAAACCATGACGATAATGTCAGCTTTTGTGATTGAGTGGTTGCGATTTGAATGAACGAGATGGGGTCGCTCCCCGTCGCCGTTTACTCTCAACTTACAAGTCCCAACTATCGTCTTTGACGGCGGACGGCGTGTGAGGCGATGCCCGTCTTACGAAATAGCGTTGAAATCCCCTCTCAAATCACCAAAAAAGGCTCAGCACAGAAGGATCCTGTAGCGCGCGCCTGGTGTTATGCGCATACGTCTTGAATGATGGCGTTGGAGATGAAATGCGCACTATTATAATTTTGATGGCTCTGTCGCTTGTCACCCCTGCCTTAGCCCAGCCGTTAAGCTTGGTCGTCCAGAATACGTCACAGGACACAATCGAGAGCATCAGTGTGTTCCCGGATGGCGCCGACGTAAATGTCGGGACCTACACCGTTCCGATCGCACCAGGGCAGGCCGGTCGGATCGACCTTTCGCTTCAGCAGTGCCAACCTCTCGAAGTGCTTGTGAGG
>JAQGKG010000288.1 GCA_028290245.1 Devosia sp.
GTAGATCGGCACCGACGCGTAGGCGACACCGACCATGCTGGCAGCAATAAACAGCCCGGACATGGCGACGCGCTTGTTGCGCTTGGCCATGGCAGGATTGATGCCGGAATGGTGCAGGTCTGCCATCAGAGCGCCCGATCAAACAGCGCCGGGCCCATCTTGACGATAGTCAGCGTGTAGAAAGTGATGGCGAACAGAGCCAGCGCGATGGCTAGCGCAATCGAGCGACGACGGCGCACGCGAGCCTTGGCAGCGGCCACTTCGGGTGTATCGGCTTCAACAGCTTGGATTTCGTAGGGGGAGCTCATTAGCTGAATGTTCCAAAGCGCGTCAGCAGGTTGTCGGTCATGAACGCGAAGAACACGATAAACAGGTAGCTGAGCGAATAATTGAACAGGGTGCGCGCGGCCTTGCGCATCGGCACATCTTCGCGCGTCACCAGCAGGCGCCAAGCGAGATAGCTGAAGCAGAAGCCGGTGACCACGGCGACAGTTCCATAGATCCAACCAGCGAAACCAAAGAAGTTCGGCAGCATGGCGGCGGCGGCGAGGATCAGCGTGTAGACGAAAATCTGGATTTTGGTGGATTTCTCACCGACCACGTTGGGCATCATCGGCACGCCGGCAGCGCCGTAATCGGACTGCTTGTAGAGCGCCAGCGCCCAGAAATGCGGCGGGGTCCACAGGAATATGATCAGGAACAGGACCACGCTTTCGAGCGATACGCTACCGGTGACTGCGGCCCAGCCGACTATTGGCGGGAAGGCACCGGCCGCGCCACCGATGACGATGTTCTGCGGCGTCGAGCGCTTGAGCCACATCGTGTAGATGACGACGTAAAAGAAGATGGTGAAGGCGAGCCAGCCTGCGGCGACCCAATTGGTCGCCAGCCCAAGCAGGGCCACCGAAAATACCGACAGCACCATGCCGAAGACCAGGGCTTCTTCCCGGGTCATGCGACCCGAGGGAATGGGACGGTTCTGGGTACGGCTCATGATGGCGTCGATATCGCTATCGTACCACATGTTGAGCGCTGCCGAGCCGCCTGCGCCGATGGCGATACAGGCTACGGCGATGATGGCGATGAATGGATTAATGCTGCCCGGCGCCACGACGAGGCCGACAAAGCCGGTGAACACCACAAGCTGCATGACGGTCGGCTTCAGCAGCGCGAGGTAATCCCCCACCCCTGCTTCGCCGGTCATGCCGGATAGGTTCCTGCTGTCGTCGATCAGAGCCACGGGCCGTGCCTTCAGTTAGGAGTGGGCCGCGCGAACGCGGCCCGGATTGTTTAATGCGCGTTGGTCGATTCGATACGCGGCAGGGTCGTAAACTGGTGGAACGGCGGCGGGCTTGTCAGGGTCCATTCCAGTGTCGTTGCGCCATCACCCCAAGGATTGTCACCCGCCGGGCGCTTCTTGCGGCTGGCTTCCCAGGTTGCATAGAAGAAAATCAGCATGGCGACGAAGGTGATGTAGTAGCCGATCGAGGAAATGCGGTTGAAGAAACCAAACGCATCCGGATAATGGATGTAGCGGCGCGGCATGCCGGCCAGGCCGAGGAAATGCTGCGGGAAGAAGATCAGGTTCACGCCGACAAACATGACCCAAAAGTGTGCCTTGGCGAGGGTCTCGTTATACAGGTAGCCGAACATTTTGGGGTACCAGTAGTACCAGCCCGCAAAGATCGAGAACACGGCGCCCAGCGACAGCACGTAGTGGAAGTGAGCCACCACGTAGTAGGTGTCGTGCAGGGCACGGTCGGCACCGGCATTGGCCAGTACCACGCCCGTAACACCACCGACGGTGAACAGGAAGATGAAGCCGATAGCCCAGAGCATTGGGGACTTGAAGCTGATCGAGCCGCCCCACATGGTGGCGATCCACGAGAAAATCTTGACGCCCGTAGGCACCGCGATGACCATGGTTGCGGCCACGAAGTAGCGCTGTACGTCAAGGCTCAGGCCCGTCGTGTACATATGGTGGGCCCACACGACGAAGCCGACGAAGCCGATGGCGACCATGGCATAGGCCATGGCCATGTAGCCAAAGATCGGCTTGCGGCTGAAGGTCGAGACGATGTGGCTGATGATGCCGAAGCCCGGCAGGATCATGATGTAAACTTCGGGGTGACCGAAGAACCAGACCAGATGCTGGAACAGGATCGGATCGCCACCCTCGGCAGGCTTGAAGAATGCAGTGCCGAAGTTACGGTCAGTGAGCAACATGGTGATGGCACCGGCCAGCACTGGCAGGGCCAGCAGCAGCAGGAATGCGGTCACCAGCACGGACCAGGCGAACAGCGGCATCTTGTGCAGCGTCATGCCGGGAGCGCGCATGTTGAAAATAGTGGTGATCAGGTTGATGGCGCCGAGGATCGAGCTGACGCCTGCAACGTGCAGCGACAGGATGGCGAAATCCATGGCCGGGCCGGGGTGACCGGTGGTCGACAGCGGCGGATAAATCGTCCAACCGCCACCAAAGCCCATAGCGCCCGGGCCAGTGCCCTCAAAGAACAGCGACATCAGCAGCAGGATGAATGCGGGCGGCAGCAGCCAGAACGCGATGTTGTTGATACGCGGGAATGCGGTATCGGGAGCACCGATCATCAGCGGTGCAAAGTAGTTGGCAAAGCCGCCCATGGTGGCCGGCATGACCACGAAGAACACCATGATCAGCGCGTGGGCCGTGGTGAACACGTTGTACATGTGCTTGCCGGCATCGAGTGCCGCATCGCCTTCGACACCATAAACCATGGCCGCGAGGCCGTGGAAAATCTGGATGCCGGGTTCCTGCAATTCCATGCGCATCACACCGGACAGCAAGCCACCCAAGATACCCGCGAAGATCGCGAAGTACAGGTACATGATGCCGATGTCTTTGTGGTTGGTCGAATAGACCCAACGGCGCCAGCCGGTGGGCGTATGGTCATGCGATGCGGCATCGTGGCCGGTCGCGTGGGCTTCGAGGTGGGCGGTCGTGTCAGCCATTGCTATGTTTCCTCTGACCCGTGTTCTTACTGCACAGCTGCAAGCGTGGCGTTGCCGGCAGCGTAGTCGCCACCCTTGAACGCTGCCATATAAGCGGTGAATTCATCCTTGGTGACGACGCGAACGGCGATCGGCATGAAGGCGTGGTCTTTGCCGCAAAGCTCAGAGCACTGGCCGTAGAAAATGCCGGTTTCGCGAGCGTTGAACCAGGTTTCGTTGAGACGGCCAGGGACCGCATCGATCTTGATGCCGAAGGAAGGCACGGCGAAGGCGTGGATCACGCCCATCGGATCGGCGGTAACCTGCACGCGCACCGTCGTATCGACCGGAACCACCAGTTCGTTGTCAACGGCCAGAAGGCGCGGTTGACCTGGCTTGGCGGTGGCACGTGTCGGCTCGTCCATCATGATCGAGGTGAGCGCAAGGCCCTGATCGACATATTCATAATCCCAGTACCACTGCTGGCCGGTGGCCTTGATGGTCAACTCGGGCGCCGGCACTTCGACTTCACCGAAGGAGAAAATGTTTGAGCCGAGATACTTGCGCTCGCCGTCGGGCGTTGTCAGCTGGTCGCTCAGCACACCGAAGGATGGGATGGCGATGACGATCAGCGCCACGATCGGCAGGACCGTCCAGAGGATCTCGACCAGGGTATTATGGGTAAATGCAGCGGGAACCGGGTTCCGCTTGGCATTGTAGCGGATCATGATCCAGATCAGCAGGCCGAGCACCAGGGCGACGATCAGCGAGATCGACCACATCAAAATACCATCATGGAAAGCCGTGATGGAGTCCATGATTGGGGTCACGGAACGTTGCAGGTGATATTGGCCTGGGAGGGGATGGCCGGCGGTATAACCGGCTTCTTCCTGCGCCGTGGCAAGAACTGGGGCCAGCGCCATTGCGGCTGCTGAAAGAGCGCCCATTTTCAAGAATAGCCCGGTCACCTAAACCCCCTATCGACTTCAATTGGTGCATCCACACCGGGATTGAGGGACGAAAACAGCGGCATAGACAACGCCGCCCCGACTCAACCTCGGAGCGCAAAACTCTGGTCTGAGCTAAATCATATCGCAGAGTCCGAGTCTATGGCGGCCTAGGCGGCTGATGCTGCGTCATATTGTGCGGCCAATCGCGTTGGATGCCTCACCCTCGCCGCAGTTTATGCTGCATATCCCTAGCATTTCCGGGCCTTGGTTGACTTGCCTACTAGCCTGTCGGAAACACACAACTACTCGCGCGAGCGCGCGATTCGTCTGGAGAAGTGATAGAGTGATGGCAATTGTGAAGCGTCGCCTGGCCGGTTTGGGCCTTGCCGTGATGGTCGCCGCGGCGGCAACCGGCGCCAGCTTTGGCCAGGGCGTGGTCCGCGCCGAGTATGGCGACTGGCAAATGAGCTGCGACACGCCCCCCGGCGCCAGCTTTGAACAATGCGCCATCATCCAGAATGTCATGGCCGAAGATCAGCCCAATGTCGGCCTCTCGGTTATCGTGCTGCGCACTGCCGATCGCGAGGCGCGCCTGTTGCGCGTGCTGGCGCCGCTCGGCGTGCTGCTGCCCAACGGTCTCGGCCTTAATGTCGATGGCAAGGACATGGGCCGCGTCGCCTTCGTGCGCTGCCTGCCCAATGGCTGCGTTGCCGAAGTCGTGCTCGACGACAGCCTGATCGAAACCCTGTCCAAGGGCGAGAGCGCCATCTTCGTGGTGTTCAAGACGCCCGAAGAAGGTATCGGCATTCCGGTATCGCTGAAGGGCTTCGAAGAAGGCTTCGCGCAACTTCCGTAGTAAAGGCGTCGGTGATGGATGAGGAACGACGCGGGGAGATCCGGCACCGCACTCTCAAGGGTGCGCGCATTGCCACCAATGACGGATTTTCGACAACGACCTGCGTAGTTCGCAACCTGTCGGACCACAGCGCCCTGCTGCGGACGACCAGTGTCATCGGCCTACCGAACGCGTTTCAGCTCGTGCTGGATGACGGGCGCACCTTCGAATGCACGGTTGCGCACAAGACCGCCACCGATATCGGCGTGCAATTCACCTGACATAAAAAAACCGGACAAACGCCAAGGCGCTGTCCGGTAAGTCATCAGGAAACGGGACCGGTGGCAAAACCGGTCCGGGGAAGGCACAAACGCTCGTAAAAGTGTCGGCACCAACAGGCAGGCACCGGCCGGAGGTCTTGGCCGATGAAATTGGTTTTAGTGATCAGGCGCGAGCGCGAAGGGCGCGGGCAGTGTTCAGCAGGCGACCGCCCTGCACTGGCGCGGCAATCGCAGCAGTGACGTCGTCGCGCGAAATGCCCAGGTCATTGAGACGGCCGTGATCGAGTTCCAGCAAGGCTGACAATGCGACCCGACGGGTTCGAGCGGCCTGTGCCTTGGCGATCCAGCGCATGAAAGCGGCAAACGGATTGGCAGATGCGGCGGCCGCAAGAGACCGCTCGCCGTGAAGCGAGAGAGCCATGATGATTATCCAGACTTGTTGTTGTGCCGAAGGAGCCGGCGGGGTTCGGCGAAGATTTCCTGCGCCAATGTTGATGAGATAGCGCTCTGGACTTCCATTCGTCCAACAAATAGATTTCATCCGATCTATCAATTTGAGTGATGGGATATCGAAATGGCAGCGCCGCTCGATCTGGACCAGTTGCAAAGTTTCTGCGCCATTGCCGATTGCGGCAGTTTCACTGAGGCGGCGCGCCGGGTGAATAAGACCCAGTCGGCAGTATCGATGCAGATCAAGCGGCTGGAAGAACGGCTCGGCCAGATGCTGTTGGTCCGTGAAGGCCGCAACGTCACGCTAACCCAGCATGGCCAGACGGTGTATGAGCGGGCGCGCAAGATGCTGCGCACCAATGCGGAAATCCTCGATCATTTCTCCGAAGGCGATCTCGCCGGTTCGATCCGCTTTGGCGTTCCGGATGATTATGCCGTGCGCCTGCTGCCGGTAATCCTCTCGAGTTTCCAGCGCACCCATCCCAAGATCGCCGTCGACGTCTCCTGCATGGCGTCCGAACATCTGCTCGAGGGGATGCGCGCCGGGCGCTATGACCTGATCGTCTTCACCCAGGGCACCGAGCAAAACTACGGCGAGCTGTTCCGCACCGAGAAGATGTTTTGGGTCGCCAGCCATGGTGGACGTGCCCTTGCCAGCGAGCCGATCGCCATCGCCTGCGGGCCGCAATATTGCATCTGGCGCAAGGACGCGATGGA
>JAQGKG010000251.1 GCA_028290245.1 Devosia sp.
TTCGGGCAATGTGGTCAGCCTGGGGCATCAAATGCTGCTGGTAATTGAGGCGATAAACGCCCTGTCGCGACAGTCCAAAGCACCGTGACAAAATACCACTTGAATCCACAGCCATCCGGGCCGAAAATGGCACATGCTCGTCCTAGTGGGCCGGGTTCGAGTTCGTCTGGCTGCCTTCGGCGCCAAACGGGCAGGGGGCAGAATTTGCTGGAATGCCGTGAGCGCCGCTATGGTGGCGTGGTCCGGCAGGCTGGGGACGTTGCATGATAGGTCTGGTTTTGGTGACGCATGGGGCGCTTGCCAATGAATTCAAGTCGGCTCTCGAACACGTCGTGGGGCCGCAGGACTTCTGCGAGACCATCGCAATCGGTCCCGACGACAATATGGAAACCCGTCGTAACGACATTCTGGCAGCGGTCGACCGCGCCGATGACGGCAACGGCGTGATTATCCTGACCGACATGTTTGGCGGTACGCCCTCCAACCTCGCCATTTCCGTGATGCAAAATCGACAGGTCGAAGTGATTGCCGGCGTCAACCTGCCGATGCTGGTCAAGCTCGGCCGCGTGCGCGGCGATATGGCAATCAAGGATGCGGTCAACCTGGCGCAGGAAGCCGGCCGTAAATATATCACCGTGGCCAATTCGATCCTCGGAGCCGGCTAACATGGCTGGCGCGATGCGTTCGGAGAGCTATCGAGGGCACTGCTGATGGACGGGAGCGGAGCCGGCCGGGCCGTTGCCCAGCAACTCACCATCGTCAATCGCAAGGGCCTTAACGCCCGCGCTTCGGCCCGCTTCGTGCGCACAGCCGAATGCTACGACGCCACCATCAGCGTCATCAAGGACGGCTCCTCGGTCAACGGCAACTCCATCATGGGCCTAATGATGCTCGGCGCGGGGCCGGGCAGCACGATCTTGGTGCAAGCCAGCGGCAAGCAGGCGCGTGAGGCGCTGGAGGCGATCGTGGAACTGGTGAATAACGGGTTTGACGAGGATAGCGACGGGGCTGCGGGGTAGACTTATCCAGTTTACCCGATGTGCAGAATGGACCGAGCGCTAGACTTAGTTCGGTAGGACATAGTACCTCCTATGCTGGGGGTACACGATGATATTTACGCGTCCTGCAACATTAGTAGTGTGGCTGGCTTTAGCCATGTCAGCGGTCCGGTTTGCCACCGGTGTCTATGCTCTTTCGCTACCGAGCGAGGCAGCCAAGCAATTTTCTCGGCGGTATTTCGGTACGACAAGCCCCGCAGCAGTGCTTGATCAAGCGGCAGTGGTTTTTGGGTTGGCCCTCGCCTTAGGGGTACTAGTCGAAATCAGGAGGGCGCTTCGTAGCGAACATTAATGTACATTCGCCGACGATGTTAGGCGCATCAATGGCCGTTGCGGAACGTCTCAACCTCTCCCACATTGATCTCGTGCACGGCGGAGGCTCTGGATGCGGCGAATAATTGCGGGCATTGGCGGGGTGGCTCTGGCTACGGCGTTGAGCCAGTTTCCTGAATATGCCCAGCAATATACCCAACGCCTGGGTGGGGCGGTGGCTGAGTTGCGGGTGATTACCGAGGACTTTGATCGGGCGGCTGCGGTTGGTGGGCTTGATCGGCCAACGGCGCTGGCGCGCTACAATGCCTCCAATGACGAATTCCTGGCCGGGCGCGGCACGTCGATGACCGCGACATTCCAGCGCTATGAGCAGCTCAATATGACGCTGACGCAGATACAGGGCGCGGGCCCCGTCGAGCGCTTTCAGTCCTTGCCGGCCTTCCTCGATACCGATATCGGCCAGCGCACGCTGGAGAACTATCGGCCGGCGGTGCCTGTCACCATGGAGGGTATCCTCTATGCCGGCGGCGGCTTCATCCTCGGCTATCTGCTGCTGTCCGGTATTTGGCGCTTTGGCGCCATGCCGTTCAAGAGCCTGGCCAAGCGCCGCTACGCCGCCTATCGGTAATCAGATATAAACATTTCTTTATGTCATTAGTTGATCCGAAGCCTGCGCTTGCTTATAGCAGGGGCAACGAACCTCGTTTGCGCTCCGGAGCCTCAACATGACCACCAATTCGACCGACTATGCGGTCAAGGATATTTCCCTCGCCGCCTTTGGCCGCAAGGAACTCGACATCGCCGAAATCGAAATGCCCGGCCTGATGTCGATCCGCGCTGAATATGCCGCGACCCAGCCGCTCAAGGGCGCCCGCATCGCCGGCTCGCTGCACATGACCATCCAGACCGCGGTGCTGATCGAAACGCTGGTTGCGCTCGGCGCCGAAGTGCGTTGGGTTTCGTGCAACATTTTCTCGACTCAGGACCACGCTGCTGCCGCCATCGCCGCTACCGGCATTCCGGTGTTTGCCCACAAGGGCGAAACGCTGGAGGAATACTGGGACTTCACCGACCGTATGATGGATTGGCCGGGCTCGACGCCCAACATGATCCTCGACGATGGCGGCGACGCCACCATGTATATCCTGACCGGCGCCAAGGCCGAGAAGGACATTTCCATTCTCGACAAGCCCGGAAATGAAGAAGAAGAAATCTTCTTCGCCACCATCAAGCGCCGCCTGGCCAAGAACCCGACGTTCTTCTCCTCGATCCGCTCCTCGATCCGCGGCGTTTCGGAAGAGACCACCACGGGCGTGATGCGCCTGTATCAGCTGCACGCCAAGGGCGAGCTGCCGTTCCCCGCCATCAACGTTAATGACTCGGTTACCAAGTCCAAGTTCGACAACAAGTACGGCACCCGTGAATCGCTGGTCGACGCGATCCGTCGCGGCACCGACGTAATGCTGGCCGGCAAGGTCGCTATCGTTTGCGGCTTTGGCGACGTCGGCAAGGGCTCGGCTGAATCGCTGCGTGGTGCTGGCGCTCGCGTGCTGGTCACCGAAGTCGACCCGATCTGCGCCCTGCAGGCCGCTATGGAAGGCTTTGAGGTCGTCACTCTCGAAGACGCTGCCGAGCGCGCCGACATCGTCGTCACCGCCACGGGCAACCGCGATGTGCTGATGGTCGATGACATGCGCAAGCTCAAGGACATGGCCATCGTCTGCAACATCGGCCACTTCGACAACGAGATCGACGTGCTGGGCCTGCGTAACTTCAAGTGGACCAATGTGAAGCCACAGGTCGACCTGATCGAGAAGCCCGATGGCAAGCGCCTGATCCTGCTGTCCGAAGGTCGCCTCGTGAACCTCGGTAACGCCACCGGCCACCCGAGCTTTGTGATGTCGGCATCGTTCGCCAACCAGACCCTGGCCCAGATCGAACTGTGGACCAATGGCGAGAACCTCGAGAAGAAGGTGCACGTTCTGCCCAAGCATCTCGACGAGAAGGTTGCCGAACTGCACTTGGCCAAGCTTGGCGCCAAGCTGACCAAGCTGACCACGGCCCAGGCCGAGTACATCGGCGTGTCGACCGACGGCCCGTTCAAGTCCGGCGAATACCGCTACTAAGATCGGTTTCAATTGAACATTGTGCCCGCGACCAA
>JAQGKG010000263.1 GCA_028290245.1 Devosia sp.
ATACCGAGACTGCGCGACAGCCGAGCAATGTCGATACCGGCGGCAATCGATATAGCCAGTGTATGTGGGCCAATCACCGGCAGCAGCGATGCCAGCACGCTGTCGATAATCTGCGGCTTGACCGCAAGCACCAGCACGTTGGGCAGTAGGCCCACCGCTTCTGTGCTGATGGTCAGCTCATAATCCTGCGCAAGTTCCTTGGCCACATCGCCCGGATTCGGATCGACCAACACGAGATTGCCCGGCGGCAGGCCAGCATCGAGCCAGCCCTTGGCTAGTGCCAGCCCCATCTTGCCGGCGCCAACCAGCATGACTGGGCCGATATCGCGCAGGGAGACACTCATGCCTCACCAACCGTCTCAAACATCACGTGGCTCAGCGCGTCGGCGGCCGATTTGCCGGCCCAGACGACGAACTGGAACGCCTGATAATACAAATCGCAGCTATCGGTAGCCGAGCGCAGCAGCGCCTCGCATTGCTGTGGCGACACTTCGGCGCCGCCGGTCAGCAGGTGCGAATTTCGAAACAGCACCACGCCTTCCTTGTTCCAGATATCGAAATGCCCGATCCACAGCTGCTCATTGATTAGGGAAATCAACTGCTTGATCTCGTTGCGACGACCTTCGGGAACCTTCAGGTCGAACGCGCTGGCGATATGCAGGCTTTCCAGGTCTTCCATCCAGTTGAAGGAGACATGGTAATCGCTCCAGCCGCCGCGGACCGAAATCGAGATTTCATCGGTGTCCTGGCGCTCGAACGTCCAGTCGTTGATCGAGGCAATGTGCTCGATAATGTCCACCGGGTGGACATGGCGATCGGGCTCGACTTGCAAAAGAGACATAGACGGTTCCGTCCGTTAACCGGCTGATTTTGGGTACTCAGGGAACTGGGCCGCACGCACAAGGGCTTACGAATCGTCCTGTTGATTGAACCTACACCGCTCCACTGATTCAGGGGACGCAGCACAGGCCGTGGACGGCAATCTCTTGTGGATGAAGGTTGCGGCGCTTCGCGTTAACAGACTGTTAACGCTGAGTGGGTGCTGAGCGCATATGCGTCTCAAAACAGATCATAAAGCCGCGATCAGCCCAGGATTTCCGGGCCAAACCGGCCATTGGTCAGTGACAACGCCATTGTGGAAAACCACACGCGGTCAACGATCGCTCGGGCTACGACATACCCGTGCGAGATACATCAATACGGATCAGATCGCTGGGGGAGCCTTGAGGGCGGCAAGTTCCTTGCGCAGCGCGTCGATCTCTTCGCCCTGCACCTGGACCAGCTCGCGCAGTGCGTCGAAGTCTTCGCGCTTGACCAGGTCCATATCGACCACGATCCGCTGCGCCTGCGACTTCACGACGGTCTCGACTTCGCGGCGAACACCATCAGCCACGCCGGCGGCTTCATTCATCAAACGGCCCAGATCATCGAAGATCCTGTTATTCTGGCTCATGACATACCCACTTGGTTTGGCCCCACGAGACACTATTTAGGTCAAGCTACCCGACTTGACCAGAGAGGCCGAAGCGGCAATGGTCCGGCCGATTGCCGCAGGAGCCGTCTTTGCCCTTCCCCAATATCGACCCCATCGCCTTTGCCATCGGCCCCTTCGCGGTGCGCTGGTATGCACTGGGCTACGTTTTTGGCACCGGGCTAGGCGCCATCTACGCCTGGTTCCTGCTGTCCAACCAGCGGCTGTGGCACAAGGGCGAACCGCCGTTCCCGGCCAAGGAAATCTGGGACTTCGCCTTCTGGACCATGCTGGCCATCGTGCTGGGTGGCCGCATCGGCTATGTGCTGTTCTACAACCTGCCCTATTACCTCGCCAACCCCGCCGAGATCATTAACACTCTCGACGGTGGCATGAGCTATCACGGGGGCATGCTGGGCCTGATGCTGGCCGTCGTGCTTTTCACGCGGGCCAAGGGCACCGGCAACTGGCTCAGCGGACTCGACCTGATCGCCTCGGTGGCCACCATCGGCATTTTTCTCGTCCGCATCGCCAATTTCATCAACGCCGAGCTATATGGCGCACCGACGTCGGCACCATGGGGCATGATTTTCCCGACCGATCCCGACCAACTGCCACGTCACCCGAGCCAGCTTTATGAAGCCGCGCTCGAAGGCCTGCTGCTGTTCCTCGTCATCCGCATTTTCACCCATGTGTTCTACGCGCTGCGCCGCCCCGGCATGGTCGCCGGCATCTTCGGCATCGGCTATGGCCTGTCGCGCATCGCCGTGGAATTCGTCCGCCTGCCCGACAGCCAAATCGGCTATCTCTATGGCGGCTGGCTAACCATGGGCATGGTGCTGTCGATCCCGCTGGTGGTGGCGGGACTTGGGCTTGTGATTTGGGCGATGACCCGCAAGCAAAGCGCATTACGGTCGCCAGCATGACCGAACCCGCCCCCACCCTGCCCGAACTGATCGACATGCAAATTCGCACCAGCGGGCCGATGTCGATCGCCTCCTATATGGGCCTCTGCCTGACCCATCCGTCCAAGGGCTATTACAAGGTTGCCGACCCGCTCGGCGCTGCCGGCGACTTCGTCACGGCGCCCGAAATCAGCCAGATGTTTGGCGAGCTGATCGGCTTCTTCGTAGTCACGCTCTGGCAGCAGATGGGTAGCCCCAGGGATTTCACCCTGCTCGAGCTTGGCCCCGGTCGCGGCACGCTGCTGGCTGATCTATTGCGCGTCGCCTGCCGCGCCGAGGGCTTTCGCGATGGTCTCGACCTGCGGCTGTTCGAAACCAATCCGGCATTGATTGCTGAGCAAAATGCCCGCCTCGAACCCTATGGACCAAAGTGGATCGACGCCTTCGAAAAAGTCGGCGCTGGTCCACTGATCGTCATCTCCAACGAATTTTTCGACGCCCTGCCGATCCGCCAGTTTGTGCGCACAGACGTTGGCTGGCACGAACGCATTGTCGGCACGAACAACGGCTACCGTGTGTTCGGCCTGAACCCATCACCGATCCCGGCTTCCGACATGCCCGAAGCCATTGCCTATGCCGCGCCCAACTGCGTTTTTGAAGTTGGCTT
>JAQGKG010000281.1 GCA_028290245.1 Devosia sp.
CATGAACGGCCAAGAGTCTACGGCGCCGAACAGCACGGCTACCATGTCGCGGTCCGCGTCGGTGGTCGATGGTACGTTGCGGTCGACCATGGAGACGGGAAACGCCACGCCGGCGATAAACTCGCCCAGCGCCGCATCGCGCAGGGCGGCAAACTTCGTGACGATCCGCTTCACCGTCGCGCCATTGCTCGGCAGGTTATCGCAGCTCATCACCGCAAAGGGCGTGATCCCGGCCGCATGGCGCCGCGCCAAGGCCTCCACCAACATGCCGGGTGCCGATTTTGGCGCCGTCGGATTGGCCAAGTCATGCGCGATATCGGGGTGGCGCTGGTCCAGCTCGCCGGTCGCTGGATCGTGGCAATAGCCTTTTTCGGTCACTGTCAGCGACACGATCTTGATTTGCGGGCTGGCCATCAGCGCCAAAAGTTCCTCGCGCTGGGTATTGGCGTCAAGCACCTTGAGGATCGAGCCGATGATGCGCGGATGTGTGCCCGATGCGTCACGCACTGCCACGGTATAAAGCCCGTCCTGCGGCTCCAGCGCCTCCTTGGTGTCGGGCCGGCGCAGACTGGCGCCGATAATGCCCCAGCCCGGATTATCCTTCAGCAGATCATCGACATACACCGCCATATGGGCCCGGTGAAAGGCGCCGATGCCCAGATGCACGATGCCGGGCGTGATCTGCTCGCGGTCATAATCGGGCATGCGGACCCCGGCGGGGGCATTGGCGAGGGTGCTGGCGCTCAGACGCGTCATGGTCGACTCCGGGGGATAAAAGTGGCGCCACCATAGGGCCTTCCATTCTTGTATGGAAGATAGTGACTTGCAGCCAAATCGGCTTTACCGGCATAAGCCTTGGGTAGCCATGGAGGGCAAGGGCTTTGACACAACAGCGTTTCGTCAGCATCGGTGAATGCATGATCGAGATGAGCGGCGGCGAGAACAGCCAATATCGCCTCGGCTATGCCGGCGATACGCTCAACACCGCCTGGTACATGCGCGCCCTGCTTGGCGACGACTGGTCGGTGGATTACTTCACCGGGCTCGGCGAAGATCGCTATTCCGCCGATATCCGCGCCTTTCTCGATGCCAACAATATCGGCACCAGCCACATTCGCACGGTGCCCGGCCGCCGACCCGGCCTCTACATGATCCACCAGGACAAGGGCGACCGCCACTTCACCTATTGGCGCGATACCTCAGCCGCCAAGCTGCTGGCTGACGACAAGGACGCCCTCGCAGCGGCGGTCAAAGGCGCCAGCATGGTGTATTTCTCGGGCATTACCCTCGCCATTCTCGCCCCCCGCGCCCGTGGCCGCCTGCTCGGCGCCATCGTCAAGGCGCGCGATGCGGGGGCAAAGATCGTGTTCGACACCAATATCCGCCCCGCCCTGTGGACCAGCCCGCGCGTCATGACCTCGGTGCTCACCGCCGTGGCAACGCTGTGCGATATCGTGCTGCCCACCCACGGGGATGAAGCCCCGCTATTCGGCGACAAGTCGGTGGATGATACGGCGGACCGCTATCTCGAACTCGGTGTGGAAGAGGTGGTGGTCAAGGATGGTGCGGGTGAGGCACTGATCGCCACGGCAAGCGAACGGGTGCGGGTTGCGCCCAAGCCGGGAGCCAATGTGGTGGATGCGACTGGCGCTGGCGATAGCTTCAACGGGGCGTATCTAAGCGCGCGGCTGGCCGGCAAGTCGCTGCAGGAGGCCGCGGAAGCGGCCCACCGCGTGGCCGGCGTCGTCATCGGCCAAAAGGGCGCTTTGGTCGATCCGGCACTGCTAGCCTAGCTAGCGTCGCGATCTTCCTTGTCATATTCGCGCCGTGTGGCTGCTGCCGTCGTGGCCTTTTCGACAGGGGTTCGCTTCTGGTTGCGCATGGTGGCGTAGGCGATGGCGACGGCCAGAAGGATGACGCCGAGGGTCAGCAAAATCAGCCAGAAGCTTGGTCCCGATGTTTCCATGATGGTTCTCCTTGCTCAGCCAACGAACCGGACGCGCAAGAGTTGCCATCGGCCAGCTTTGGCCGCGCGAGAAGCGCGTTTGTTAGAGCGTAATGATCGCCTTGATCAGCCCGTTCCGCTCATGCGCCCAATTGGGCAGGTTGACCGGTACGTCGTCGAAGCTCGTGGTGTGCGTCGCCAGCCGATCCGTCGGTACGCTGCCGTTGCGGATCGAGTTCATCGCATGGTCGAAGTCTTCGCGGTTCGCATTGCGCGAGGCGCGGATGGTCAGCTCGCGCTTGTGGATTTCAGGGTCTTCCCAGGCCAGCGTACCCTTGACCACGCCGACCAAAGTTAGCGAGCCACCATTGCGGCAATAGCCGACCGCTTGATTCATCGCGGGAATGGAACCGGTCGCATCTAACACTGCGTCGAACCCGGTCGCCATCTTTGCCTTGAAAGCCGCGCCGTCGCGCTCGTCGAGACTCACCGCGCCAAAGCCGAAACCGCGCGCCGCATCCAGTTTATCCTCGGCCGCATCGAGAATGGTAACATCGGCGTCAGCTATTCGCGCAAAGAACGCAACCCCAAGCCCGATAGGGCCTCCGCCAACCACCAGCACGCGCCAGCCCGGTTTCACTTCCGTCCGGCGCACCGCATGGGCGCCGATGGCGAGGAATTCCACCATCGCCGCATCGCGCAGGCTTAGGCCTTCGGCCTTGTACAGATTGGCTTCCGGCAAGGTAATTTCTTCGGCCATGCCGCCATCGCCATGCACGCCGATCACCGTCAGCGTCTCGCAGGCATTGGTCTTACCCTCACGGCAGGCGGGGCAACTGTAGCAGGGCAGATAGGGGTTGATCACCACCGCGTCGCCGTTTGCTAGCGTCGTCGCTCCATTGGCGTCTCGCACCACGCCGCTGAGTTCGTGGCCCATAATGCGGGGATATTGCAGGAACGGGTGCTTGCCCTCGTAGATGTGATAATCGGTGCCGCAAATGCCGATATGGCTGATGCCGACGCGGACCCAGCCGGTTTGAAGTTTCGGTGGCTCGATCTCGATCAGCGCCAGTTCACCCGGCGCGGCACATGAAATAGCCCGCATGAAAAATCCTCCCGATCACTGAACGGGAGGACTAACATGTTAGTCAGGGTGACGGAAGCGTTAAGCCACCAAAACCTTGATCCGGTTGCCGAACGGGTCCTGCGTTTCAATGCCACTTTCAATATCCGACACCGGCGCCTTCGCACCATCGAGCCGTGCTTTGACCCCATCCAGCGTAGCCGCATCCGGCACCACAATGGTGAACCAGCGCAGGCCAGCGGCTCCGGCTGGCGGCAGGGCTGCATTGGGGCCGGACCAGATGTTGAACGCCACGGTATGCGGCATATAGTCGAGCCCGACGTCGCCCATGCCGAATGAGTGGATCATCAGGAAACCGGCAAAGCCGATGACGTCGCGATAGAAATCCATCGCCAGGCCCAGGTCGTTCACATGCACATGCACATGGCCGATGCGGGTCCCGGCAGGCATGCAGGCGATGTTCACCGGGTTCTCACCCAGTTCGCCGAGCAGGTTATCCATGTCGATGGCTTCGCGGCCGGAATGCGACTTGCCCTCGGTGGTCACGGCATAGGTCTGGCCCTTGTCGGGGTCGCCCAGCGTGCCGCGCGACGGCGTCTCGAAGGTGATCTCGATGCCGTTGCCGTCGAGGTCCCACAGATAGATCGCTTCGGAGACGAGATGGTCGGTGGGGGAAATCCGCACATTGCGCTGCAGCGCCCGCACTGCCATCTGCGCCAGGTCGACACGATTAGGGACGTGGATCGCCACATGATACAGCCCGATGGTGCGCGGCACCGATGGGCGCGTTGCGCCGGTTTCGAGCACGATCAGCACCTTGCCGCCAACGCCCAGCGACAACTCGTTGCCGGTCTCGGCGATCAGCACGAGCCCGACCACATCCTGCCAGATCGCCAGCGCCTTGCTGCGGTCGGTCACGGCGATGTGCACAGGCCCCAGCGCCGAGGTCAGCGGCAGGATGGGCTTGGATTTGACGTTGGTCTGTACGGAAGCGTCGATCATGACGAAGTCCTCGAAGTTCTACTGTTGAACAACATATAGACCTGCACCGATCGATCGGCCATGAAGCTGGCGCCGAAGGCATTGTTCGTAAAACTGGGTCCAATACTCCGCCGATGCGTGACAACATCCGCATGGGAGCCATGCGACCGGCTCAAAACCTGCCGCTTTCACAGTAATTTAAGCAGTTTCATCGACTCTTGTTGCCAAGTCTGAAGGCGGGGGCCGCGGACATTGACTCGGGCACAGGTACTTCCAATGAATTTCCGCAATATTCCAATCCTGCAGAAGCTGGTTCTCACAGTCGTTTTGATGGGCTTCGTCGCCACCGCCATCGCCGCCATCGGCTGGCGCGAACTGAGCTCCCTGACCCACGTGATGAACAACGTCGGCGCCAAAGAAGTGGCCGCTCGCGAGGCGATGGACCTGCGCATGGACGTCATCGCAATCAGCCGCATGACTTATCAGTTGACGCTGGACCCGGCCAATCCCGACTTTGTCGCCCAGGCAGAGCGCCGCCAGACCGAGATGAAGGCGCGCTTCCCGATCATCGAAGCCAATGCCGATGCGACCGAGCTGACCCAGTTGGCAGCCGTCAAGC